>NZ_JXSP01000150.1:0-40439 GCF_000946635.1 Micrococcus sp. MS-ASIII-49 | reverse complement strand
GCAGCTTTTCATGGCCGCTTACATCGCTGCTCTCCGACGTCACCCGGGTCCTCTCCGAGAACCACGTGAACATCCTCTCGGCCTCCGTGAACACCACCCGCGACCGCGTGGCGATGAGCCGGTTCGTCTTCGAGATGGGCGACCCCCGGTTCCTCGGCCACGTGATCGACGCGGTGCGCCGCATCGACGGCGTCTTCGACGTGCACCGCACCTGAGCCTCCCGGCCTCAGTCGGGGACGTCCAGCGCCGCCAGCAGCGCGCCCAGCCGGCGCCGGGCCGCCACGACGCCGGCACGGCGGGTCCGGCGGGCCAGCCGCTCCCGCAGCCCGGCGGCGCCGTGGGCGCCGATCACGGCGGCCGCGCGCCGCGCCGCATCCGGGTCGGCGCTGAGCAGCAGGTCTTCGACTGTCCGGGCGGGCGTCGTGACCCGCACGGGGCCGAAGCGGAGCACGTCGTGCTCGGCGGGGGCGACGCCCGTGGCATCGGCCGCGACGTCCGACTGCGTGAGCGTCCAGGGCAGCAGGCCCCCGCCGGCGGGGCGCCGGTGGAAGTGCGGCACGGCCGCGTGCAGCCGCCCGGGCGCCGCGCCGCCGGCCAGGATCCAGGCCGCCGACGGGCCGATCGCGGTCCAGCCGGCGGCCAGGAGCGGGCCGCCGAGGGTCCACAGGGCAGCGGCCCGGACCGCGGGATCGTCCGCGGCGTCCGGCCGCGCCCACACCCCGGGCAGCAGCGGCCGCACGGCGCCCCGCGCGCCGAGCGCCTGCAGCTCCGGCTCCGTGAAGGGGTCGCCCGCCAGCACGAGTGCCCCGGTCGGGGCGGTCTCCTCGATCGTCACGGTCGTCATGCCCGGATCCTGCCAGAGACGGGGACGCCCCCGCGGCCGCCTGTGGACAGGCGGGCCGCGGGGGCGTGCTCGAGACGGGTGGGGCTCAGCGGAGCTCGGAGGCCGAGGCCTCGAGGGCCTGCTTCCACTGCAGGCGCGCGTCGAGCGCCTCCTGGGCCTTCTTGACGGCGCGCTGGTCGCCCCGGGCCTGGGCCCGGGCGAGATCCGCCTCGAGCCCCGCGATGGTCTCCTCGAGCTGCGTGAGGGCGGAGTTCGTGCGGGCCTTGGTCTCCGGGTCGGTGCGGCGCCAGTGCTCGTTCTCCGCCTGCTTGAGGGCGTCCTCGAGCTTGCGGAAGCCCTCCTCCATCCGGCGGACGTCCCCGCGGGGCACGCGGCCGGCATCCTCCCACCGCCCGCGCAGCTCGTTGAGCGCGCGCCGTCCGGCCTTGACGTCCGTGAACGGGAGCAGCTTCTGGCCGTCGGCGAGGATCTGCTCCTTCACCTTCAGGTTGGCCCCGTACTCGCGGTCGATCTCCTGGTTCGCGGCCTTGCGGGCGGCGAAGAAGACGTCCTGGGCGGCGCGGAAGCGGGCCCAGAGGGCGTCGTCCTCCTTGCGGGAGGCCCGGGGGGCGCGCTTCCACTCGTCCATCAGGTCGCGGTACTTGCCGGCGGTCACGCCCCAGTCGGTGGAGGTGGACAGCTCCTCGGCACGGGCGATGAGACGCTCCTTGACCTGCTTGGCCTCGGCCGAGGCGGCGTCCAGCCGGGAGAAGTGGGCGCGGCGGGTCTTGTCGAACGCGGTGCGGGCGCCGCGGAAGCGCTTCCACAGGTCGTCCTCGACCGACTTGGCCAGACGCGGACCGGCCTTCTGGGCGGCCTTCCACTCCTCGAACAGCTCCGTCATGCGCTTGGACGCGGTCTTCCAGGGCATCCGCTCGGCCGGGGTCTGGGCGAAGGTCTCGGCCTCGGCGACGATGGCCTCGCGGGTGGCCAGCTGCTCGGCCTGGGCGGCCTGCCGGGCCTCCTGTTCCGCGGCGCGGTAGTCGCCCAGGAGGGTCTCCAGGGCCGCCAGGCGGGTGCGGAGGGCGTCCATGTCGCCGACCATGTGGCGCTCGTTCACCGCGGTCGTCATCTGACCCAGCGCCCGGCCCAGCTCACCCGAGGGGGCGCCGGCGGCGATGCGCTGCTCGAACAGGGCCATCTGGGCGCGCACGTCGTCGTACTTGCGCACGAAGTACGCCAGCGCGTCCTCGGTGCTCGCGTCCGGCACCTGGCCGACCGCGTGCTCCTCCTGCCCGTCCAGCAGCGTGACGTGGCCGTCCTCGCTCACCCGGGCGAACCTGGCGGCCTCCTCCACCGGGGTGGGCGGCACGGTCGGGGCCACGACGGGGGCCGGGGCGACGGACGCGGCGGCGGGCGTCGCGGGGCGCACGGCGGCCGGGCTGGCCTTCTTCATCGCGGCCGGGGAGGGCACGGCGGGCGTCTCGGCGGGCTGGGAGGAATCACCGTGCGCCGGGGCGTCGGGGACGATCTCGGGGACGGGCCGGGCCTCGGCGGGCACGGTCGTATCGGCGGCCTCGGCCGACGCGGGGGTGGACTCGGTGGCGGGGGACTGCTGGTCGTCGGGCTGCATGTGATTGGTCACCGCTGGAACTCTCCCTGACTGCGCCGGCACGCAGTCGTCGAGGGATGCGGCCGGTCGGGATGGACACGAACAGGGCCAGCGTACCGGGCCGGACAGCGCCCGCGCCTAGAATGGGCCGGTGCGCCGGCGGGGGACCGTCGCGCGTCCCCGCCGTCGTCGTCTCGAAGGATCGCCATGTCCCGCAAGGCCTCCCTGTCCGGTTTCCACGAGTGGCTGCCCGCCGAGCGGCTCGTGGAGCAGCACGTGCTCGACACGCTGCGGCGGACCTTCGAGCTGCACGGGTTCGCCGGCATCGAGACCCGTGCCGTGGAGACCCTGGGCCAGCTGCTGCGCAAGGGCGAGGTGGACAAGGAGGTCTACGCGGTCTCGCGCCTGGCCGAGGACGAGGAGGTCGCCGCGGGCCTGCGCGATCCCAAGGACCCGGCCGACCCCAAGCGCCTGGCCCTGCACTTCGACCTCACCGTGCCGTTCGCCCGCTACGTCGTGGAGAACGCCGGCCACCTCGCCTTCCCCTTCCGTCGCTACCAGATGCAGAAGGTCTGGCGCGGGGAGCGCCCTCAGGAGGGCCGCGCCCGCGAGTTCACCCAGGCGGACATCGACGTCGTCGGCGACGGCGCCCTCTCGCCCCGGTACGACGCCGACGTCGCACTGGTGATGGCCGAGGCGCTCGGCGCCCTGCCGATCGGCGACTTCCTCATCCGCGTGAACAACCGCAAGCTCGCCGAGGGCTTCTACCGGGGCATCGGCCTGGAGGACACCGCCGGCGTGCTGCGCAGCATCGACAAGCTGGAGAAGGTCGGCCCGGAGGAGGTCGCGCGGCTGCTCCAGGAGGAGGTCGGCGCGAGCCCCGAGCAGGCTGCGCAGGCGCTGGCCCTGGCGGACATCCGCACGTCGGACACCTCGTTCGTCGAGCGGGTCCGCGCCCTGGGGGTGACCCACGAGCTGCTCGAGGAGGGGCTGACCGAGCTGGCCGACGTCGTCGCCACCCTGCACCGCCGCGCCCCCGGGCGCGCCGTGGCGGACCTGTCCATCGCGCGCGGCCTGGACTACTACACGGGCACCGTCTACGAGACCGTCCTGGTGGGCCACGAGCAGCTCGGCTCGATCTGCTCGGGCGGCCGCTACGACGCGCTCGCGTCCAAGGGGAACCGCGTGTTCCCCGGTGTCGGACTGTCCATCGGCGTGACGCGGCTGGTGATGCGCATGCTGTCCCAGCAGATGGCCGTGGCCTCCCGCTCCGTGCCGACCGCGGTGTACGTGGCGCTGACGGCGGACGAGGACTGGTCCGAGGCCCAGGACGTCGCGGCCCTGCTGCGGGAGCGCGGCATCCCCGCGGAGGTCGCGGTGTCCGCGGAGAAGTTCGGCAAGCAGATCAAGTATGCGGACCGCCGCGGCATCCCGTTCGTCTGGTTCATGGGTCGGGACGACGCCGGCGCGCGGGTCCACGAGGTGAAGGACATCCGCTCCGGCGAGCAGCACGCCGCGGACCCGGCCGACTGGACCCCGCCGGCCGAGGACCTGCTGCCGCAGGTCGCCCGCGCGCAGGACTGAGCGGACGCGGCCGCTATGCCGGCCCCGGTGTGCGGCGGCGGTGGGTGTCTGCGCGTCGGGTCACCGGCCCCGGCGCCCGGCCCGCACGAACGCGCGCCCGCCCACCCCGATCAGGAACACGCCCGCCATCGCGGCCACGGACATCGGCGGCAGGCTGAGGGCGAGCAGCAGGCACAGGGCCAGGCCGAGGACGTTGACGGCGCGGGGCACGCGCAGCGGGCGCGGCCGGGCCGGGCGGCGGCCGTCGTCGTCCCCGCGCAGGGTCAGGGCGGACAGGTTCGCCACCGCGTAGTAGACGAGCACGCCGAACGAGCTGAAGCCCACCACGGTGAGGATGTCCGTGGTGAGCAGGAGCAGGATCACGGCCGCGGCCACCGTCAGCTGAGCCGTCCACGGCGTGCCGGTCCCCGCATGGACCCGTGCCAGGGGGCGGGGCAGGTCGGACTCGCGGGCCATGGCCAGGGCGGTGCGGGAGATGCCCGTCAGCAGGTTGAGCATGGCCCCGGCCGCGGCGAGGGCGGCGCCGGCCACCGCCACCCAGCCCCAGCCGGAGCCCAGGGCGGTCTCGAGCAGGTCGCGCACGGGCGCCGGGGACCGGGCCAGCCCGGAGGTCCCGAGGCCCGAGATCAGCGCCGTGGCGAGCAGCAGGTACAACGCCACGGTCACGGCGAGGGCGATCAGGATGGCGCGCGGGATCGTGCGTGCGGGGTCGATGACCTCCTCACCCATGGTGGCCACGCGCGCGTAGCCGGCGAACGCGAAGAACAGGACGCCCGCGCCCATGAGCACGCCCTGCACGGGGGAGTCGACGCCGAGCGCCGCGGCCGAGCCCCCGGGGGCCTCGCGCGCCAGGCCTGCGCCGATGGCCAACACGAGCACGGCGAGCACGGGCACGAGGATCGCCAACGTCGCCTGCGCGGTCCGCGTCACGCCCGCCATCGCCACCCCGGTGAGCACGACGACGGCGGCCACGCCCGTCCACCGGGCCGCGGCGGCGTCGTCGGGGAAGAGGTACAGGCCGAGGGTGGCCGCCATCGCGGCCACCGACGCGGTCTTGCCCGTGACGAAGCCCCAGCCGGCGACGAAGCCGGCCCACGGGTGCAGCTGCCGCCGGCCGTAGACGTAGGCGCCGCCGGACTCGGGGTGGACGGTGGCCAGCTGCGCCGTGGACAGGGCGTTGCACAGGGCCGCGACGGCCGCGACCGCCAGGGCCCCGTACAGCAGGCCGGGGTGGCCGCCGGTGAGCGCGGCCGCCAGGCCGATCGCGGTGAACACGCCCGCGCCGATCATCGAGCCGAGGCCGATCGCGACGGCGTGGAGCAGGGTCAGGCGGCGCTGCAGGGCGGCGGTCATGACGGGGTCCTCCTGGGCTGGGGCAGTGTGGACGGGGCACTAGACTGACGGGAACGGCGCGCGCCCGCCCCGCAGGCGTATCACACGGCGTCGACCATCACATGAACCCCGCACATCGTCCGGCGACCGGACGGAGAGGATCCTCGTGCTGCGCACCCACTCCCTCGGCGAGCTCAACGCCTCGCTCATCGGCCAGACCGTCACCGTCACCGGCTGGGTGGCGCGGCGGCGAGACCACGGCGGCGTGGCCTTCGTGGACCTGCGCGACGCCTCGGGCTTCGCCCAGGTTGTGGTGCGGGACGAGGCGGACTTCGACCCGCTGCGCAACGAGTGGGTTCTGCAGGTCACCGGCACGGTCGAGCGCCGCCCCGAGGGCAACGAGAACCCGAACCTTCCCTCCGGTGAGATCGAGCTGATCGCGGAGACCGTGACGGTGCTCAACACCGCCGCCGCGCTGCCGTTCCAGGTGGACGAGCACGTGGAGGTCGGCGAGGAGGCCCGGCTGCGCCACCGCTACCTCGACCTGCGCCGCCCGCAGCCCTCGCGCATCATGCGCCTGCGCTCCGAGGTCAACCGGACGGCGCGCGAGCTGCTGCACGGCGAGGGCTTCGTGGAGGTCGAGACCCCGACCCTCACGCGCTCGACGCCGGAGGGCGCCCGCGACTTCCTCGTCCCGGCCCGCCTGGCTCCCGGCTCCTGGTACGCCCTGCCGCAGTCGCCGCAGCTGTTCAAGCAGCTGCTGCAGGTGGGCGGGATCGAGAAGTACTACCAGATCGCCCGCTGCTACCGGGACGAGGACTTCCGCGCGGACCGTCAGCCCGAGTTCACCCAGCTGGACATCGAGGCCTCCTTCGTGGAGCAGGATGACGTGATCGCCCTCGGCGAGAAGATCGTCAAGGCCCTGTGGGCCCTCGTGGGCGTGGACGTGCCGACGCCGATCCGCCGCATGACCTACGCCGAGGCCATGGAGAAGTACGGCTCGGACAAGCCGGACCTGCGCTTCGGCCTCGAGCTGACGGACCTGACCGAGTACTTCAAGGACACCCCGTTCCGCGTGTTCCAGAACGAGTACGTGGGCGCCGTCGTGATGCCGGGCGGCGCCTCCCAGGCCCGCCGCACCCTCGACGCGTGGCAGGAGTGGGCCAAGCAGCGCGGCGCCAAGGGCCTGGCCTACGTGCTCATCCAGGAGGACGGCGAGCTGACCGGTCCGGTGTCCAAGAACATCTCCGAGGAGGAGAAGGCCGGGCTGGCCGCCGCCGTGGGCGCGAACCCGGGCGACTGCGTGTTCTTCGCCGCCGGCAAGCCGAAGGAGTCCCGCGCGCTGCTGGGTGCGGCCCGCGTGGAGATCGGCCGTCGCTGCGGGCTGTTCACCGACGCCGGTGACGGCGTGGCCGCGAAGGACGCCGACTGGGCGTTCGTGTGGGTCGTGGACGCGCCGATGTTCGAGCCGGCGGCCGACGCCGTGGCCTCGGGCGACGTCGCCGTGGGCGCGGGCGCCTGGACCGCCGTGCACCACGCGTTCACCTCGCCCAAGCCGGAGTTCGCGGACACCTTCGACACCGACCCGGGCTCGGCCCTGGCCTACGCCTACGACATCGTGTGCAACGGCAACGAGATCGGCGGCGGTTCCATCCGCATCCACCGTCAGGACGTGCAGGAGCGCGTGTTCGAGGTCATGGGCCTGTCCCCGGAGGAGGCGAACGAGAAGTTCGGCTTCCTGCTCGAGGGCTTCAAGTACGGCGCCCCGCCGCACGGCGGCATCGCGTTCGGCTGGGACCGCGTGGTCGCCCTGCTGGCCGGCACCGACTCGATCCGCGAGGTCATCGCGTTCCCGAAGACCGGCGGCGGCTTCGACCCGCTGACGGCCGCACCGGCGCCCATCACCGCCCAGCAGCGCAAGGAGGCCGGCGTCGACGCGCAGCCGGAGCCGAAGCAGGCCGAGGCCGAGCCGGGAGCCTGATCCGGGCCCGCGGCGGGCCCGCCTCAGCCGCGCCGCGGACCGGCCAGCTCGTCCGAGTCCACGATCAGCGTGAACGGCCCGGAGTTGGTGAGGGAGACGTCCATCTTCGCGCCGAACACCCCGCGCTCCACGCGCACGCCGGCGGCCTCGAGCTCGGCCGTGAACCGCTCGTAGAGCGGCTCGGCCTGGTTGCCCTTCGCCGCGCGCGTCCAGGACGGCCGCCGGCCCTTCCGCACGTCGCCGTACAGCGTGAACTGGCTGACGACGAGCGCCGGGGCACCGGCGTCGGTGAGGGACCGCTCGCCGTCGAGCATGCGGAGCCCGGCCACCTTGCGGGCCACCTGGACGGCCTCGGCCTCGGTGTCGTCGACGGTCACGCCGAGCAGGATCACCAGCCCCTCGCCCTCGAAGGAGCCGACGACTTTGCCGTCGACGGTCACGGACGCGGAACGGGCGCGTTGCAGAACGGCTCTCATGCAGCCATTCTGCAACGCGCCCGGAACCGGTCCGCGTCAGCGGATCACTGACGACGGGTCGGATTCACCTCGTACACGGTGGTCGAGCCGGAGACCTCGTTGGCGACGATCAGCAGGGCGGTGCCGGAGGGGGACTCGTCGGCCGGCACGAAGGTCAGGCCCTCGGCGCCCATGTCACCCAGGCCGGCCGTGGCGTCGTCGCCCGCGGCATCCCAGTCACGGTCGTTGACGTAGTCCACGTAGGTGGCGTTCCGCGGGTCGGTGATGTCGAAGACCACCACGCCGCCGATGCGCTCGAGGCCCACGAACGCGTAGGTGCGGCCCTGGATCGTGCCCACCACTACGGACTCGGGCTCGGGGCCCTTGTCATCCGAACGGGAGTCCCCGGACGGGGTCTCGTCGTTGTTCGCGTTGAACGCGTGCTCCGGCAGCTCGCCGGCGGCCACGAGCCGGGCGATCTGCTCCTCGATCATGCCGGCGGAGTCGAACAGGCGGGTGCCGTCCGCGGTGTAGATGGAGAAGGACCGGCCGCCCAGTGTGGTCAGGGAGGAGTGGCACTCGCGCTCAGAGTCGTAGCCGAGGTCGGTGAGCACCTTCAGGCGGCCCAGGGCATCCTTCTTCTGCAGGGCCTTGGCCCCCGGGAACTCGGCGGCGCACAGGTCCAGGTCGCTGACGCGCTCGGAGTCGTTGAAGTCGCCCCACTCCCGCCCGTCACCCTCGTTGGCGGTGACGACCAGGTTCTGACCGCGCCAGCGGTACGTGTCGATGCCGTCGGGCATGGGCAGGCCGTCGACCGGCCAGTGGCCCAGCTCGATGCCGCCGTCCTTGTCCGAGGCGTCCAGCACGCCCTCGGTGGACCAATCGGTGGGCGTCAGCGCCCAGAGGTCCTCCAGCGTGGCGGACTTCAGGTCCACGACGGCGACGGCGTTGGCCTCCTGCACGGACACGTAGGCGGTGCGTCCGGTCGGGTCGACGGTGACGTACTCCGGCTCGAGGTTGCGAGCCACCCGACCGGCGGGCTCGTGACCGGCGGGCACCGCCATATCGGGGCCGGAGACGCGCACGCCGGCGGGCAGGGCGGTGCCGGCGTCGTAGGCACGGAAGTCCACGGTGCGCACCGCGTCCTGGGTCAGGCGGGAGAACTGCCGGGCGTTCTTCGGTACGGAGACCACGGAGATCGTGCCCTCCGGGTCGACGGAGAAGTCGTCGGCCGGTTCGCCCTCGTTGGCGACCACCACGTACGCCCCGTTCGGGGAGAAGGCCAGCGAGTCCGGCAGGGCACCCACCCGCACGCCGCCGAGGTAGCGCAGGGTGGTGGTGTCGAAGAACACGACCCAGCCGTGGTCGGTCTTCTCGGCGGCCTCGACGGCGACGGCCATCACACCGCCGGAGACAGCGACGGAGTTCACCGTGGCGCCCTTGTCCGTGACGGAGCCGTCCGCGGTGCGCAGGCCCTCGGCGGAGAGGGTCCGCTCGGCCACGGGGGCGGCGTCGGCGCCCAGGCGCATGACGTCGACGGCGCCGCGCTGCGCATTCACCACGAACAGGCGGCCGGAGACCGCGTCGAAGGCCGGGATCTCGGCGGCGGACTCGCCGAACACGCCGGTCTCGTGGGTGCCGGCGCGGGTGAGCTCGATGCTCTTGCCGGACGGGTTGGCGGCGATGGCGGCGCGCTGGGCCGTGGCCGAGTGCGGGGCGGGCGCGCTGAGGGAGGCCGGGGCGAGGAAGGCCGTGGACAGGGTCGCGGCGGTGACGGCCGTGGCGAGGCGTGCGAGGCGAGGCATGGATGCTCCAGTCAGGGCAGGGAGGCGGAGGACGGGGTCACCCCATCGCACGGATGTGAACGGTCCGTGACGTCCCGGCCAGCGCGCGGTGTCCCGCGGGTGTCGACGCCCCGGACGCCCCGCGTGCCGTCCGCCGAGGTCAGTCCTCGCTCGGCAGCCCCGCGAGCACCCGCACCGTCGTGAGGTTCCGGGCCGTGCCGCGCACCCCGAGCGCCCGGTCGAGGCGGGCCGGAGTGAGCGGGGAGTCGGCGACCCCCGCGGCGCAGCGCATCCACAGCAGCCGTCCCTCCAGGGCCGTGCGATCCGGCCCCGCGGGTCGGTCGTCCCCGTGGTCGAGCGCGGCCAGGGCGGCGGCCGCCTCGGGTGCGGGGTCGTCCTCGAGCACGGTGAGCTGCGTGCGTTTCGGCTCGCCGCCGGCCCAGGGGAGCGCGTCGTGCAGCTCCAGGGCGCGCCGGAGCGTGCCCACGTCCACGAGGACCACGGGGACGTCGAGGCCGCCCTCCTCACGCGCCCGTCGCGCGAACCCCTGCCGCACGCCCTCCGCGGCTGCGTCGGAGGACGCCCGGAACAGGACGTTGCCGCTGGCCAGGTGGGTGGTGACCGCCTCCCCGCCGGCGGCCTGGGCCCAGCGGATCAGCGTGTCCTTGCCGACACGGTTGCTCCGCCCCACGTTGATCCCGCGCAGCAGCAGGACGTGGGTGTGGTCGGTGCGCGGGGCGGCGGGGCTCATGCGGCCATGATGCCACCCACGCCCCCGCGGGCCGAGGACTACCCTGGACCCGATGGACGACCTCTTCAGCGCCGCCCACAACGGGGCCGACGACGACGGCCCGGCCGGCACCGTGGCCGCCCCGCACCCCGGCGCACCGCTGGCCGTGCGCATGCGCCCGCGCACGCTGGATGACGTGCTGGGCCAGCGGCACCTCATGCGGCCGGGCTCCCCGCTGCGCAAGCTCGCCGAGCCCGATCCGGACTCCGCCGCGGGACCGAGCTCGGTCATCCTCTACGGGCCTCCGGGCATCGGCAAGACGACGCTGGCCCACGTGATCGCCCGCGCCCCCGGGCGCACGTTCACGGAGCTGTCCGCGATCACGGCCGGTGTGAAGGACGTGCGGCAGGTGATGGAGCAGGCCCAGCGCGAACGGGACCTCTACGGGCGCACCACCGTCCTGTTCCTCGATGAGATCCACCGCTTCTCCAAGGCGCAGCAGGACGCGCTGCTGCCGGGCGTCGAGAACCGCTGGGTCGTGCTGGTGGCCGCGACCACGGAGAACCCGTCCTTCTCCGTGATCGCACCCCTGCTCTCCCGGTCGCTGCTGCTCACGCTGCGTCCCCTCACGGACGACGACATCGTCGGGCTGCTGGACCGTGCCGTGACCCAGGAGCGCGGGCTCAACGGCGCCGTGGTGCTCCAGGACGACGCGCGGGACTACCTGGTGCGGATGGCCGGCGGCGACGCGAGGCGGGCGCTCACGGTGCTGGAGGCCGCGGCCGGCGTCGCCCTGGACAAGGCGCGCGAGGCCGGCCGGGCGGGGGAGGGCGCCGTCGCGGTCACGGACGAGGACGCCGCGCAGGCGATGGACCACCACGTCCAGCGCTACGACAAGGACGGCGACCAGCACTACGACGTGATCAGTGCCTTCATCAAGTCCATCCGCGGCTCGGACGTGGACGCGTCGATGCACTACCTCGCCCGGATGCTGGAGGCGGGGGAGGACCCCCGGTTCATCGCCCGGCGGCTGATCATCTCCGCGTCCGAGGACGTGGGCATGGCCGACCCGACCGCGCTGCAGACCGCCGTGGCCGCCGCCCAGGCCGTGCAGCTGATCGGCATGCCGGAGGGACGCATCATCCTGGCGCAGGCCGTGACGCATCTGGCCACCGCGCCGAAGTCCAACGCGAGCTACACCGCCGTGAACGAGGCGATCGCGGACGTGCGGGCCGGCCACACGGGCGCGGTGCCGGCGCACCTGCGGGACGCGCACTACCCCGGCGCGGCGGCCCTCGGCCACGGCCAGGGCTACGTCTACAGCCACGACGAGCCGCACGCCGTCGCCCGTCAGCAGTACGCGCCGGACCCCCTGGTCGGGAGGGACTATTACCGGCCCAAGCCCATCGGACACGAGAAGCGGCTCACCGAGCAGGTGGCCGCGCTGCGCCGGATCATCCGCGGCGACTGAGCGCGCGCCGGGCCCGAGGGCGGACGCCTCGGGCGGCCGCGCGGAATAAAGACCCCGGATCACCGGTTGTCCAGGGATGAGCGGGGCGGTCGACGTCGGCCCGCCGACTCCTCGCCCGCTCGCGCCCCCATGCACCACCGACGCACAGAAGGAACAGAAGGAGCCGCCCCCATGACCCAGTCCACTCCGCAGCAGTCCACCCCCCAGCACACCGCCGCGCAGCAGCCGGCCCCGTACGGCCGCCCCGGCGCCGGCGGCCCCGCCCTCCCGCAGGCCGACTACCGCATCCTGCGCTCCGTCCCGGCCTACGCCGAGGCCCAGGCCCTCGTGGACCAGCTCTCCGACGCCGGGTTCCCCGTGGAGCGCGTGCGCATCGTGGGCACCGGGCTGCGCTCCGTGGAGCAGGTCCTGGGCCGGATGACCACCGGCAAGGCCGCCGTCCGCGGCGGGCTGCAGGGCCTGTGGTTCGGCCTCCTGCTCGGCCTGCTCTTCTCGATCTTCGCCCCCGGCTTCGGGTTCCTCTGGATCCTGCTGATCTCCCTGGGCCTGGGCGCCCTGTGGGGGGCCGTCTTCGGGGCGATCGGCCACGCGGCCACCGGCGGCAGGCGCGACTTCACGTCCCTGCAGACCATGGAGGCCGAGTCGTACGACGTGCTGGTCGAGGCCTCCCACCTGGACCAGGCCGGTCAGCTCCTCGGCGCGGACCCCGGCACCGCGGCCACGCCGCGCGCCTGAGCCCCGGCCCGCCCCGTCGTCGTCGCTCTGGTAAGGTGGACCGGTCTGGCAGGCGCTGCGCCCCGGACGCATCCCCCTCGAACGGTCCACGGGACACCCGCGTGCCCGGTCGAGGGACGCGCAGCGCATCAGTGGATGACGGGCGGCGGCACGCCCCTCAGCTCTCCTCAGGATCGCGGGGAGGCCAGGTTCGAGTCCCCTTGACCCGTGTGCCCCGGCGCGCGGACGAGACCTCGAGACAAACCCGAACCGTGCCGCACGTCAAGGAAAGGCAGGTCCACCATGAGTGGCAACCTTCGCACCCGCCGCACCGTGCGGCACTCCCGCGCCCTGGGCATCGCGCTGACCCCCAAGGCCGAGAAGTACATGGAGCGTCGTCCGTACGGCCCCGGCCAGCACGGCCGTGCCCGCCGCAAGCAGGACTCGGACTACGCGGTGCGCCTCAAGGAGAAGCAGCGTCTGCGCGCCCAGTACAACATCCGCGAGGCCCAGATGCGCCGCTACTTCGAGGAGGCCAAGCGCACCGCCGGCCTGACCGGTGAGAACCTGGTCGAGCTCCTCGAGCAGCGCCTCGACGCCCTCGTGCTGCGTGCCGGCTTCGCCCGCACCATCCAGCAGGCCCGTCAGCTCGTCGTGCACCGCCACATCCTGGTGGACGGCAAGCGCGTGGACGTCCCCTCGTTCCGCGTGAAGGAGGGCCAGATGATCCACGTGCACGAGCGCTCGGAGAAGATGGTCCCCTTCCAGCTGGCCGCCGCCGGCGCCCACCAGCAGGTCCTGCCCGCCACCCCGGGCTACCTGACCGTGGAGATCGACAAGCTGCGCGCCACCCTCACCCGTCGCCCGAAGCGCTCCGAGGTCCCCGTGACCTGCGAGGAGCAGCTCGTGGTCGAGTACTACGCGCGCTGATCCGCCGCGGCCGGGTCCGTCCCGGACGACGGCGCCCCGCGCGTCCCGCAGGCCCGGTCACCTCTCGGAGGTGACCGGGCCTGCGGCGTCCCCCGGGCCCGCCGCCGGGGATCGGCGCCGCGCCCGGTAAGGTGGGGCCGGAATCCCTGCCGTCCGAAGGAGGCCCCCGCCATGCTCCGCTCGCTGCTGCTCGTCGGCGCCGGCGCCGCATCCGGCTGGTTCGCACACCGCGCCCTCGGCGACCGTGCCCACCCGGCCACCGACGCGACCGACGCGCCGACGTCTGACCCTGGCTCCGCGGGGGGGCGCGCGGGGTTCTCCGCCCGCCTGGACCCGGAGCGTCTGGCCCGCCAGGCCGGTGAGGCCGCCGCCGACGCCGCGGCGGCCGCCCTGCAGGACGGTGCCCGGCGCCTGGCCGAGCGCGTCCGCGCCGAGGCCCCCTGGGCCGCGCCCTACCTGCCCCACACGGGGCCGATCATCTCCGGGGAGACCGTGGAGCCGCCGTCGCACGGCGCCGCCCGCCCCCAGACCACCACCACGCAGAAGGACACCCCCGCATGAAGTCCCAGGAGATCGCCCGCCGCTGGACCGCCTTCTTTGAGTCCAGGGGGCACCGCGTGGTGCCGTCGGCGTCGCTCGTCTCGCCGGATCCGTCGCTGCTGTTCACGGTGGCCGGCATGGTCCCGTTCATCCCGTACTTCCTGGGGGAGCAGACCCCGCCGAGCCCGCGCGTCGTCTCGGTGCAGAAGTGCATCCGCACCGCGGACATCGAGGAGGTCGGCAAGACCGTCCGCCACGGCACCTTCTTCCAGATGTGCGGCAACTTCTCCTTCGGCGACTACTTCAAGGAGACGGCCATCCCGATGGCCTGGGAGCTGCTGACGTCCTCGGTCGAGGACGGCGGCTTCGGCCTGGACCCCGAGCGCCTCTGGGTCACCGTGTACCGCGAGGACGACGAGGCCGAGCGCATCTGGCGCGAGGACGTGGGCGTCCGTCCCGAGCGCATCCAGCGCATGGGCAAGGACGACAACTACTGGAACACCGGCCAGCCCGGCCCGGGCGGCCCCTGCTCGGAGATCTTCTACGACCGCGGCCCCGCGTACGGCGTCGACGGCGGCCCGGCCGCGGACGACACCCGCTACATCGAGATCTGGAACCTCGTGTTCATGCAGTACCGCCTCTCCGCGGTGCGCTCGAAGGACGACTTCGACATCGCCGGCGAGCTCGAGCACAAGAACATCGACACCGGTCTCGGCCTCGAGCGGCTCGCCATGATCCTCCAGGGTGTGGAGAACATGTACGAGACGGACCAGGTCCGCCCCGTGCTCGACCGCGCCGCGCAGCTGGCCGGCCGCTCCTACACCTCCACCGAGGACCCGGCCGACCCGCACTACGACGACGACGTCCGCCTGCGCATGGTGGCCGACCACGTGCGCTCGGCCCTGATGCTGATCAGCGACGGCGTGCGCCCCGGCAACGAGGGCCGCGGCTACGTGCTGCGCCGCCTCATCCGCCGCGTCGTCCGCGCCCTGCGCCTGATGGGCGTCACCGAGCCCGTTTTCCCTGAGCTGCTGCCGGTCTCCCGGGACGCGATGAAGGGCACCTACCCGGTGGTCGCGGACGAGTTCGAGCGCATCTCCCGGATCGCCTACGCCGAGGAGAAGGCGTTCCTGCGGACCATCGCCGCGGGCACGGCCCGCCTCGACGCCGCGGTGGGCCAGGCCCGCTCGGCGGGCGGCGGCATCGCGGGCCCGGACGCGTTCGAGCTGCACGACACCTACGGCTTCCCGATCGAGCTGACGCTGGAGATCGCGGAGGAGGCCGGCGTCGCCGTGGACGAGGCCGGGTTCCGCGCCCTCATGGCCGAGCAGCGCGACCGCGCCCGCGCGGACGCCAAGGCCAAGAAGGCCGGCCACACGGACACCGCCGTGTACCAGCGCCTGCGCGCCGAGGGCCAGACCCACTTCACCGGCTACACCGAGCACACCACCGAGTCCGTGGTGCGCGGCCTGCTGCAGAACGGCGAGGAGGTCGCGTCCGCCGGCGCCGGCACGGAGCTCGAGCTCGTCCTGGACGCCACGCCGTTCTACGCGGAGTCCGGCGGCCAGGCCGCGGACACCGGCCTGATCACCGGCGACGGCTTCCGCCTCGAGGTGCTCGACGTGCAGGCCCCCGTGAAGGGGCTGTCCGTGCACAGGGTCAAGGTCCTCGACGGCGAGGTCGCCGCCGGTGCGCAGGCCCTCGGCGCGATCGACCTGCAGCGCCGCCTCGACGGCGAGAAGGCCCACTCCGGCACCCACCTGGTGCACGCCGCACTGCACCAGATCCTCGGCCCCGAGGCCACCCAGTCCGGCTCCTTCAACAAGGAGGGCTACCTGCGCTTCGACTTCCGCTGGGCCGAGGCGCTCTCGGCCGGGGCCCGCTCCGAGGTCGAGGACGTGGTGAACATCGCCATCCGCGACGACCACGCCGTGCTCACCCAGGAGATGAGCCTCGAGGAGGCGCGCGCACTCGGCGCGATGAGCCTGTTCGGCGAGAAGTACGGCGACCGGGTGCGCGTCGTGGAGATCGACGGCGCCTGGTCCCGCGAGCTGTGCGGCGGCACCCACGTGGGCCGCACCGCGCAGATCGGCTCGCTGACCCTGCTCGGCGAGCAGTCCGTGGGCTCGGGCAACCGCCGCGTCGAGGCGCTCGTCGGCCTGGACTCGTTCCGCCACCTCGCCGCGGAGCGCACCCTCGTCTCCGAGCTCTCGGAGATGTTCAAGGCCCCGGCCGAGGAGCTCAAGGACCGCATCGGCGCCACCCTGGACCGGCTCAAGGCGGCCGAGAAGCAGGTCGCGGAGCTGCGGGCCCAGGCGCTGCAGGCCCAGGCCGGGCAGCTCGTCGGGCAGGCCCAGGACGTCACGACGTCCGCCGGGACGTCGGTGCGGGTGCTGGCGCACCACGTCGGCGACGTGGCCGGGGACCAGCTGCGTTCCCTCGTGCTGGACCTGCGCGCCCGGATCGAGTCGGCCGGCGGCAACGCGGCGGGCACGCCCGTGCTCGTGGCCCTCACGGCCGAGGCCAAGGGCCGGCCCCTCGTGGTCGTGGCGACCAACGAGGCCGCCCGCGCGGCCGGCCTCAAGGCGGGCGCCATGGTCAAGACCGCCACCGGCGTGCTCGGCGGCGGGGGCGGAGGCAAGGACGACGTCGCCCAGGGCGGCGGCCAGGACGTCACGCGCGTCGGGGACGCGCTCGAGGCCGTCGTCGCCGCGGTGCGCGCGGCCTGAGGCGGACGTGAGCGCAGGTCAGGACGGGGCCGCCGTGGCGAGCGACGCCGTGCGCCGGGGGCGCACCCTCGGCGTCGACGTCGGACGTGCCCGCGTGGGCGTCGCGTCGGCCGACCCCGACGGCCTGATCGCCACCCCCGTGGCCACCCTGCGGCGGGATGCGCGTCGACGTCGTGACGTGGACGAGCTCGTCGCCCACGCACGCGAGCTCGACGTCGTCGCCGTGTACGTCGGCCTGCCGGTGAATCTGCGGGGCGAGCACACGCCGTCCACGCAGGACGCCCTCGACTACGCGGACGCCGTCGCCGCCGCCCTGGTCGAGGCGGGCCACCCCGTGCCGGTCCGGCTCGTCGACGAGCGGCTCAGCACGGTCTCCGCGCAGGCCGGACTGCGGGCCGCGGGCCGGTCCGTCAAGGACAGCCGCGGCGTGATCGACCAGGCGGCCGCCGTCGCGATCCTGCAGGCCGTCGTGGACGAGCAGCGCCGCACCGGCCGCTGGGCCGGCCAGGACCGGGAGCAGATCCGGTGACCGGCGACCACCAGCACGCGCGGCGTGAGGACCACTGGGACGATCTGCTCGGCGACGAGGCCGACGTCCACGACGACCTCGACGTGTTCGGCTTCGCCCACGGCGAGGCGGACGAGGCCGATCTCGGCGCCCCGTCCCAGCCGGTCGACGCGGCCGGCCCATGCCGGCCCCGCACGTTCCTGCGTCGCCGGGGCTCCGGGTCCCACCCGGCCCCGCGGGTCGATCGCGGCGCCGGCCGGCGGCGGACCGCGCTGGTGCTGGGCACGGTGCTCGTGGCGTTCGCCGTCGTGGTCGGGCTGATCGTGCGCGGGTTCCTGGGCGGCCCCGACCACACGGCCGTCGAGGGCGACGAGGTGACGTTCTCGGTGGAGCCGGGCGAGGACCTGGGCTCCGTGGCGGCCCGCCTGGACCGGGCCGGCATCGTGGCCTCCGCCCGTGCGTTCGAGCGCGCCGCCAGGGACACGGGCAGCGGTCTCGTGCGCTCGGGGGACTTCGTGCTGCGCGAGCGGATGCCCGCGGCCGAGGCCCTCGCGGTGCTCCAGGGCGCCGCGGACGGGGCCGTGCACTACGTGCTCGTGGAGCGCGGCCGGCGACTCACCGAGGTGCTGGACGCCGTCGCCGAGGCCACGGGGCTGCCCCGCAAGGAGCTCGAGGCCGCCGCCCACGACCCGACCCGCTACGGCGTCCCCGGGGAGGCGGGCACGCTCGAGGGCTGGCTCGACGCGGGGGAGTACCGCCTCCCCGTCGACGCCACCGCCGAGCAGGTGCTCGACTCCCTGATCCGGCCCACCCTCGCCGAGCTCGACGCCCTCGACGTCCGCGACCCGGCCGAGCAGCAGCGCCTGCTCACGATCGCCTCCATCCTCGAGGCGGAGGCCCTGCCCCAGGACTACCGGCAGGTCGCCGGCGCCATCGAGAACCGCCTCGCCCCGGACAACACCGAGACGCGCGGGCTCCTGCAGATCGACGCTACCGTCACGTACGGCCTCGGCGTGCGCAGCCTCAGCTTCACCTCGGGCCAGCGGCAGGACGCGTCGAACCCCTACAACACGTACGTGCACCCGGGCCTGCCGCCGGGTCCGATCGGCATGCCCTCCGACGCGGCCGTCGAGGCCGCCCTCGACCCGGCCGAGACGGACGCCTACTACTGGGTGACCACGGACATCGGCACCGGCCACACCGAGTTCTCCCGCACCTATGAGGAGCACCAGCAGCACGTGCGCACCCTGCAGCGCTACTGCGCCTCCAATCCGGGGGTGTGCTGATGCGCCCCACGCTGCGCGCGGCGGTCCTGGGCCGGCCGATCGCCCACTCGCTCTCCCCGGTGCTGCACGCGGCCGGCTACCGGGTCCTGGGCCTCGACGTCGACTACGGCCGACGTGACCTGGGCGAGGACGACGTGCTCGCCTTCGCGGCCGAGCACCTCGGCGCCCCGGGCGCGGCCGACGGCGGCGCGGCCGCGGCCCGCGGGCAGGACTGGCTCGGCTGCTCCGTCACCATGCCGCTGAAGCGGGCGGCCGTCGCCGCCGCCGGGCACGTCAGCGACCGCGTCCGGCTCCTGGGCACCGCGAACACCCTCGTGCGCGACCACCCCTCCGCGCCCGGGGTCGTCCACGCCGAGAACACGGACGTGGACGGCATCCTCGGCGCCCTCGCCGCGGCCGGCCTCGACCGTGCCGCCCGGGGCGGGACCGTCGGCGTCCTCGGGAACGGGGGGACCGCGACGGCGGCCGTCCTCGCCGCCACCACGCTCGGCGCGGACGCGGTGTTCTTCGGCGTCCGCGACGCCGCCCGCGCCGCCGAGGTGACGGCCCTGGCCGACGCGCTCGGGCTGCGCTGGGAGACCATCGGCCAGCCGGATCTGCTCCGGCGGGCACCGGGGCTGCGTGCCGTCGTCGCCACCCTGCCGCCGCGCGCCGCGGACGTCCTGGCCGCACACGTGCCGGCCGACGCCGCCCTGCCGCCCCTGCTGGACGCGGCCTACGACCCGTGGCCCTCCGTGCTGGCGTCCGCCTGGTCCCGGGAGGTCGGTCCGGTGGCGTCCGGGCTGTCCATGCTGCTGCACCAGGGCATCGAGCAGGTCCGGCTGTTCACGGCCCGGCCCCGCGCCGCAGCCGGGATGCCCGAGCCGGACTGGGCGGCGGTGACGCGCGCCGCGGCGGACGCCCTGGGACCGGCCGCCGGCTGAGCGTCGAACGCCGGATCCGGTGTGTCCCGTCCGGTCACACGTGACGGCGCGGCGCCCCGTGCGTGAGAGACTGCACGCCATGGTGCGCTGGTTGACAGCGGGGGAGTCTCACGGCCCCGCGCTCACAGGAATCGTAGAGGGACTGCCGGCCGGGATCCCGGTCACGACGCAGGACGTGCAGGACGCGCTCGCGCGCCGCCGCCTGGGGTACGGGCGCGGCGCGCGCATGAAGTTCGAGCAGGACGCGGTGACGATCCTCGGCGGCGTCCGCCACGGCCGCACCCTCGGCTCGCCTGTGGCGATCCAGGTGGGCAACACGGAATGGCCCAAGTGGGAGAAGGTGATGGCCGCCGATCCCGTCCCCGCGGAGGAGCTCGACGGTCTGGCCCGCAACGCGGCGCTCACCCGCCCGCGGCCCGGCCACGCCGACCTGACCGGCATGCAGAAGTACGGCTTCGACGAGGCCCGCCCCCTCCTCGAGCGCGCCTCCGCCCGTGAGACCGCCGCCCGTGTGGCCCTGGGCACCGTCGCCCGCGCCTTCCTCGGCGAGCTCGGCGTGCGGATCGTCTCCCACACCGTGGCCTTCGGGGAGGCCGCCCTGCCGGAGGGCCACCCGTTCCCCGTCCCCGAGGACGAGGCCCGCCTCGACGCCGACCCGGTCCGCTGCCTCGACCCGCAGACCTCCGCGGCGATGGTCGCCGAGGTCGACGACGCCCACCGCGCCGGGGAGACCCTCGGCGGCGTCGTGGAGGTGCTGGCGTACGGCGTGCCGATCGGCCTGGGCTCCCACGTCCACTGGGACCGCCGCCTCGACGCGCGGCTGGCGGGGGCGCTCATGGGCATCCAGGCGATCAAGGGCGTGCAGGTCGGCGACGGGTTCGCCACGGCCGCCCGACGCGGCACCGCCGCCCACGACGGGATCGCCCGCGGCGCGGACGGCCGCCCCCGGCGCACGACCGACCGGGCCGGCGGCATCGAGGCCGGCATGTCGACGGGCGAGCTGCTGCGCGTGAGCGCCGCGATGAAGCCGATCGCCACGGTGCCGCGCGCACTGCCCACGGTCGACGTCGCCACGGGCGCGGAGACCACGGCCCACCATCAGCGCTCCGACGTGGCGGCCGTGCCCGCCGCGGGCATCGTCGCCGAGGCCATGGTCGCCCTCGTCCTGGCCGACGCGATGCTCGAGAAGTTCGGCGGCGACTCCGTGGCCGAGACGCGCCGCAACCTCGAAGCGTTCCAGGCCGCGGTCCCCGCCCTGCCGGAGCCGGGCGCCGACGTCGTGGCGGACGGCCCGATGGGCGACCCCCTGCCGTGACCGACACCCCCGGGACCGCGCCGGCCCCGGGACCGGACCCGAGCACGCGTCCCGTCCCCGGGCCCGTCACCGTGTGCCCGTGGGAGGGCATGATCGGTGCCCTCGAGGCGCGCCTGACGGCCGCGGCCACGGTGGCCGCCGCGGCCGACGAGGACCCGGCCGCGCGCCCGGCCCGCCGGATCGTCCTCGTCGGCCCGATGGGGGCCGGGAAGACGACGGTCGGCCGGGCCCTGGCCGCCGTGACCGGGCTGCCCTTCGTGGACTCCGACGAGCTGTTCACCCAGGTGCACGGCCCGATCCCGGAGTTCTTCGCCGAGCACGGCGAGGCCGCGTTCCGGGCGGAGGAGGCGCGCGTCATCGGCCATGTGCTCGGCCGACCCGCCCCGTGCGTCCTCTCGTGCGGCGGCGGCGCCGTCCTGCATCCGGGCACCCGCCGCGCGCTGGCCGGGCCGGACTCCGACGTCGTCTACCTCGCGGTCGGAGAGGAGGAGGCGCTGCGCCGCGTGGGCGGCGGCGCGGGCCGCCCCGTCCTGGCCGGAGACCCCGCCGGGACCTGGCGGCGCATCCTCGCCGAACGCGAGGGGCTGTACCGCGAGGTCGCCGACCTCGTGCTCGACACCACAGGCCTGACGGCCGCCGAGGCGGCCTGGCGTATCGTGGGGGACGCCCACCGCCCCCGAAGGAGTGAGTCACACCCATGACCGACCGTGAGCCGGACATCACCGAGCAGGAGACCCCGGGGGCGGCGCCCGCGGCCGCTCCGGCCGCACCCGAGGACGTGACGGTCATCCCCGTGGCCGGCGGCCACGAGGCGACCGTGCACGGCGGCTACGACGTGGTGGTGGGCCGGGGCCTGCTCGCGCGCCTGCCGGACATGCTCGGCCCGACCGTCCGACGCGTGCTGGTCATCCATCCGCGCGCCCTCCGGGCCACCGGCGACGTCGTCAAGAACGACCTCGAGGCCGTGGGCCTGACCGCACTGACCGCCGAGATCCCGGACGCCGAGGAGGGCAAGCACCTGCAGGTGGCCGGGTTCTGCTGGCAGGTGCTCGGCCAGAACGACTTCACCCGGTCGGACGCGATCGTCTCCGTGGGCGGCGGCGCCGTGTCCGACCTGGCCGGCTTCGTGGCGGCCACGTGGCTGCGCGGCGTCCGCGTCGTGCACATGCCCACCACCCTGCTGGGCATGGTGGACGCGGCGGTGGGCGGCAAGACCGGCATCAACACCGCCGAGGGCAAGAACCTGGTGGGGGCGTTCCACAATCCGGCCGGCGTGCTGGCGGACCTGGACACGCTGCTCACCCTGCCGGCCAACGAGCTGATCTCCGGCCTGGCCGAGGTCGTGAAGTGCGGCTTCATCGCCGACCCCGCGATCCTCGACCTCATCGAGGAGGACCCGGCCCAGGCCCAGAACCCGCACTCCGCGCGGCTGCGCGAGCTGATCGAGCGTTCGATCCGGGTCAAGGCGGACGTCGTCTCCCGCGACCCCCGCGAGTCGGGCGCCCGCGAGGCGCTGAACTACGGCCACACGATGGGGCACGCGATCGAGCTCGCCGAGCGCTACCAGTGGCGCCACGGCGCCGCGGTGTCCGTGGGGCTGGTCTTCGCGGCCGAGCTGGCCCGCTCCCTCGGCCGGCTCGACGACGCCACCGCGGACCGCCACTGGTCGGTGCTGACGGCCCTGGGCCTGCCCGTCTCCTACCGCGGGGACCGGTGGCAGACCCTGCTCGAGGGCATCCGCCGGGACAAGAAGAACCGCGGCGACCAGCTGCGCTTCGTCCTGCTGGACGGGCTCGCGCAGCCCACCACCGTGGACATCCCGGACGCGTCCCTGCTCTTCGCGGCGTACCAGGAGATCGCAGAGTGAGCCGCCGCTGACCCCGGCCCCGCGCGGGGCCTCCCGTAGACTGGCCCGCGCACATCCAAGACCCCACCCACTGCAGGCGGACCCGTGACGGTCCGCGAGACCGATCGGGAGCACACACACGTGGCAACGAGCAACGACATCAAGAACGGCGCCGTCCTGAAGCTGGAGGGCCAGCTCTGGAACGTCACCGAGTTCCAGCACGTCAAGCCGGGCAAGGGCGGCGCGTTCGTCCGCACCAAGATGAAGAACATCACCACGGGCAAGGTCGTGGACAAGACCTTCAACGCCGGCGCCAAGGTCGAGTTCGCCACCGTGGACCGCTCCGACTACCAGTACCTCTACCAGGACGGCGCGGACTACGTGTTCATGGACGTCAAGGACTACGACCAGATCACCGTGCCCGGGGCCGTGGTCGGCGACGCCGCGAAGTACATGCTCGAGAACACCCAGGTGGTCATCGCCCTGCACGAGGGCACGCCGCTGTACCTCGAGATGCCGGCGTCCGTGGTCCTGGAGATCACCTACACCGAGCCGGGCCTGCAGGGGGACCGCTCGTCCGCCGGCACCAAGCCCGCCACCGTGGAGACCGGCGCCGAGATCCAGGTGCCGCTCTTCGTCGAGCAGGGCACCCGCGTCAAGGTCGACACCCGCACCGGCGACTACCTCGGCCGCGTCAATGACTGAGCGGGCCTCCGCCGGCTCCGCTGCCAAGCGGGGGACCACGGCGCGCAGCCGCTCCCGGCAGCGTGCGGTGGAGATCCTGTTCGAGGCCGAGCAGCGGGGCTCCAGCGCGCTGGAGGGCATCCGCACCCGCCGCGAGAGCACCGATCTGCAGGTGAACGCCTACACCCAGCGGCTCGTGGAAGGCGTCATCGCGGACCAGGAGCGGCTCGACGAGGCCCTGAGCTCCTACTCCCGCGGCTGGTCCCTGGACCGCATGCCCGCCGTCGACCGGGCGATCCTGCGCGTGGGGGCCTGGGAGCTGCTGTTCCAGGACGACGTGCCGGACGCCGTCGCCATCTCCGAGGCCGTCGCCCTGGCCGCCCAGCTGTCCACGGACGACTCGCCCGAGTTCGTCAACGGTCTGCTCGGCCGCCTGCAGCAGGTCAAGCCGACGCTGCTCGCCTGAGCCGCCGAGAGCTCCGTCACGAGGCCCGTCCCGCACCGCGTCATCCGCGCCGTGGGGCGGGCCTCGCTGGTAGAGTCGGCGACGTCCCGCGCGGGGGCCCACCGGCGCCCCGGGACGGACCACGCATCCTTTAAGAGCCGTCCTGTGAGGCGGGGAAGGAGGCGCCGGCATGGGAACTGACCCCGCCGCACCTCGTGCTGCCCGGACCGTGCTGTCCACGTCCGAGATCGACCGGGCGCTGACCCGGATCGCCCACGAGATCCTCGAGTCCAACAAGGGCGCCGAGGGTCTCGTCCTGATGGGGATCCCGCGCCGCGGGGCCCCCCTGGCCCGGCGGCTCGGCGCCCTGCTGGCCCGCATCGAGCCGGCCTTCGACCCCACCGCCGCCGTCGGTGAGGTGGACGTGACGCTCTACCGGGACGACCTCCGCCGCGGCACGGCCCGCACCCCGATGCCCACCCGCCTGCCCGAGGTCCCCCTCGACGGCGCCGTCGTCGTGCTCGTGGACGACGTCCTCTTCTCCGGCCGCACCGTCCGGGCCGCCCTCGACGCGATCGCCGACCTGGGCCGCCCCGCCGCCGTGCGCCTGGCCGTCCTCGTGGACCGCGGGCACCGCGAGCTGCCCGTCCGGGCCGACTTCGTGGGCAAGAACCTGCCGACCTCCACCGCCGAGCGCGTCCAGGTCCGGCTCATGGAGGTCGACGGCCCCGAGGGCACCGGCGAGGTCACTGAGGACGCCGTGAGCATCGTCGACCGTGTCGCGACCCGGGAGGGTTGAGCCGTGCGCCACCTGCTGTCCACCGCCGACCTCTCCCGCGCCGACGCCCTCGCCGTCCTCGACACCGCCGAGGAGATGGCCGCCGTCAACCAGCGCGAGGTCAAGAAGCTGCCCGCCCTGCGCGGCCGCACCGTGGTGAACCTCTTCCTCGAGGACTCCACCCGCACCCGCATCTCCTTCGAGGCCGCCGCCAAGCGGCTCTCCGCGGACGTGATCAACTTCTCCGCGAAGGGGTCGTCCGTCTCCAAGGGGGAGTCGCTCAAGGACACCGTCCAGACGCTCGAGGCCATCGGCGCGGACGCCATCGTGATGCGCCACTGGTCCTCGGGCGCGGCCCGCCAGCTGGCCGACTCCGGCTGGGTGCGCTCCGCCGTCGTGAACGCCGGCGACGGCACCCACGAGCACCCCACCCAGGCCCTCCTGGACGCCTTCACCCTGCGCCGGCGCCTCGCCGCGGCGACGGGAGAGGACCTGGTCGGCCGGGACCTGACCGGCATGCGCGTGGTGATCGTGGGGGACATCCTGCACTCGCGCGTGGCCCGGTCCAACGTGTGGCTGCTCAGCACGCTGGGCGCACAGGTCACCCTGGCCGCCCCGCCCACCCTGCTGCCCGTGGGCGTGGCCGCGTGGCCGTGCCAGGTCACCTACTCGCTGGACGAGGCCCTCGACGCCGGCCCCGACGCCGTCATGATGCTCCGCGTCCAGGCCGAGCGAATGGGCGGCGCCTTCTTCCCGTCCGCAGGGGAGTACACCCGGACCTGGGGGCTGACCGACGACCGCTTCGCCCGCCTCACCGCCGGCCGGGGCGCCCTGCTCGACGAGCCCGTGGTCATGCACCCCGGCCCGATGAACCGCGGCCTGGAGATCAGCCCGGCGGCGGCGGACTCGCCCCGCAACACCGCCCTCGAGCAGGTCGCCAACGGCGTGTCCGTCCGCATGGCGGTCCTGCACCTCGTCCTCAACCACGACCAGGAGGTCCGCCCGTGAGCGCCCCCAGCCCCGCCCCCCTGCTGCTGCGCAGCGCGCGCCTGACCACGGGCGAGACCGCCGACGTGCTCGTCGCCGAGGGCCGGATCGCCGCCCTCGGCCCGGACGCCGCGACCCACGCCGCCGGCCTCGACCCGGCCCCCGAGGAGGTCGACTGCGCCGGCCTGGTGCTGCTGCCCGGGCTCGTCGACCTGCACACCCATCTGCGCCAGCCCGGCAAGGAGGACGCGGAGACGGTCGAGACCGGCACCCGCGCCGCCGCGATGGGCGGCTTCACCTCGGTCCACGCGATGGCCAACTCGACGCCGACGGCCGACACCGCCGGCGTGGTGGAGCAGGTGTGGCGGCTGGGCCGGGACGCGGGCTGGTGCGATGTGCACCCCGTGGGCGCGGTGACCGTGGGCCTGGCCGGCGAGGCCCTGGCCGACCTCGGCGCGATGGCCGACTCGCAGGCCCGCGTGCGGATGTTCTCCGACGACGGCATGTGCGTCCACGACGCCGTGCTGATGCGCCGTGCGCTCGAGTACGTGAAGTCCTTCGGCGGCTTCGTGGCCCAGCACGCGCAGGAGCCGAACCTCACCGCCGGCGCCCAGATGAACGAGTCCGAGCTCTCCGGCGTCCTCGGCCTGGCCGGCTGGCCCGCCGTGGCGGAGGAGGCCATCATCGCCCGTGACGTGCTGCTGGCCCAGCACGTGGACTCCCGCCTGCACGTGTGCCACGTCTCCACGGCCGGCTCCGTCGAGCTGATCCGCTGGGCCAAGGCCCAGGGCGTGGCCGTGACCGCCGAGGTCACCCCGCACCACCTGCTGCTCACCGAGGAGCTCGTCCGCTCCTACGACCCCGTGTTCAAGGTCAACCCGCCGCTGCGCCGCGAGTCCGACGTGATGGCCCTGCGCGCCGGGCTGGCCGACGGCACCATCGACACCGTGGGCACCGACCACGCCCCACACACCGCCGAGACCAAGCAGTGCGAGTGGACGGTCGCGGCGATGGGCATGACGGGCCTCGAGACCGCCCTGTCCGTGGTGCAGCAGGCGATGGTGGACACCGGCCTGATGGACTGGGCCGGCGTCGCCCGCGTGATGTCCACGGCGCCGGCCCGGATCGCCGGCCTGACCGACCAGGGCCAGGCCGACGAGCGCGGCGTCCCGCGCGTCGGCGCCGTGGCCAACCTCGTGCTCGTGGACCCGCAGGCCCGCCGCACCGTGGACCCCGAGCAGCACCTGACCAAGTCCCGCAACAGCCCGTACCGGGGCATGGAGCTGCCGGGCGCGGTACGCCACACGGTCTACCGCGGCGCCCGCGTCGTCGCCGACGGCGCCCCCGCCCGGCCGTACCGCCACCCGGCCCTGACGGAGACGGGGGAGCGCGCGTGAGCATCACCTCCCTGGCCGCCGCCCTGGCGGCCCGTCCCGTCCCGCCGCGGACCCCGACGAAGGACTACGCGGACGTGTGGCTGCCGGTGACCCTGGGCACCCTGGCCGTCGTCCTCGTGCTGCTCGGCCTGCTGGCCCTCGGGTGGCGGGCCCGCCGCCGGGCGCAGGCCGGGATCCCGGCCCCGGCCCCCGTGCCGACGGCCCTCTACGACGCCGAGCCGACGCTGTCCGCGGAGGGCATGCACGTGGGCACGGTGCGCGGCGAGGACCGACTGGACCGCGTGGCGGTGCACGGCCTGGGCCTGCGCTCGCGCGCCGTCCTCGAGGTCCACGACGCCGGCACCCACCGCGGCCTGCTCGTGCTCCGCCCCGGGGCCGCCAACCTGTTCATCCCCGCGGACGACCTCGTCGAGGCCGGCCTGTCCGGCGGGATCGCCGGCAAGTTCGTCGAGCCGGGCGGGCTCGTCGCCTGGGGCTGGCGCCTCGGCGACGTCGAACTCACCTCCGCCTTCCGCCCCGACCGCCCCGAGGACCGCGACCGGCTCCTCGCCGCCCTGCAGACCATCATCGACCCCGCCCCGGCCGACCCGGCCGGCCGCGCAGGAGAAGGAGACCCCCGATGAGCACCCCCACCGACGACCTGGCCCTGCTCGTCCTCGAGGACGGCACCGTCCACCGCGGCCGGGCCTACGGCGCCCGCGGCCGCACCCTGGGCGAGGCCGTGTTCACCACGGGCATGACCGGCTACCAGGAGACCCTCACCGACCCGTCCTACGCGGGGCAGATCATCGTGCAGACCTCCCCGCACATCGGCAACACCGGGGTCAACGACGCCGACCGCGAGTCGCGGGCGATCTTCGCCGCCGGCTACGTGGTCCGCGACGCGGCCCGGCGTCCGTCCAACTGGCGCGCCGAGCGCACCCTCGACGAGGAGCTCGAGACGTTCGGCGTCGTCGGGATCCGCGAGGTCGACACCCGGGCCATCACCCGCCGCCTGCGCACCGAGGGCTCGATGCGCGCCGGCGTGTTCTCCGGCGAGCACGCCGCCCGCCCGGAGGCCGAGCTGCTGGCGGAGGTGCGCGCCCAGCCGTCGATGGCCGGCGCCCGCCTCGCGGAGTCCGTCACCACGGAGCAGCCGTACGTCATCGAGCCGGCCGAGCACGGCTGGGAGGGCGAGCCGATCGCCGAGATCGCCGCCCTCGACCTCGGCATCAAGGCCGCCACGCCGCGGCACCTGGCCTCCCGCGGCATCCGCGTGCACGTGCTGCCCGCGGCCACGGACCTGGCCGGCATCCGCGCCGTGGACCCGGACGGCGTCTTCCTGTCCAACGGCCCCGGCGACCCGGCCACGGCAGACGCCCAGGTGGAGCTGCTGCGCGAGGTCCTCGACGCCGGCCTGCCGTTCTTCGGCATCTGCTTCGGCAACCAGATCTTCGGCCGCGCGCTCGGCTTCGACACCTACAAGCTGAAGTTCGGCCACCGCGGCCCGAACCAGCCGGTGCTGGACAAGGCCACGGGCCGCGTGGCCATCACCTCCCAGAACCACGGCTTCGCCGTGGACGCCCCCCTCGGCGAGCCGATCGAGGCGCCGGAGTCGCGCTTCGGCCGCGTCGAGGTCTCCCACTGGTCCCTGAACGACCAGGTCGTCGAGGGCCTGCGCCTGCTCGACCGGCCCGCCTTCTCCGTGCAGTTCCACCCGGAGTCCGCGGCCGGCCCCAACGACACCCTCGACCTGTTCGACCGCTTCGTGCAGCTGCTCACCGAGCACCGCGCCGCCACCACCCCCGCCACCGAAGGAGCCTGATCCATGCCCAAGCGCACCGACCTGAAGTCCGTCCTGGTCATCGGCTCCGGCCCCATCGTGATCGGCCAGGCCGCCGAGTTCGACTACTCGGGCACCCAGGCCATCCGCGTCCTCAAGGAGGAGGGCGTCCGCGTCGTCCTCGTCAACTCCAACCCGGCCACGATCATGACCGACCCGGAGCTGGCCGACGCCACCTACGTCGAGCCCATCACCCCGGCCGTGGTCGCCAAGATCATCGAGAAGGAGCGCCCGGACGCCCTGCTGCCCACCCTGGGCGGCCAGACGGCGCTGAACACCGCCATCGCCCTCGACAAGGACGGGGTGCTCGAGCGCTTCGGCGTCGAGCTGATCGGCGCGAACATCGAGGCCATCGAGCTCGGCGAGAACCGCGAGCTGTTCAAGGGCGTCGTGGAGCGTGCCGGCGGCGAGTCCGCCCGGTCCCACATCGTGCACACGATGGAGGAGGCCCTGGCCGCCGTCGAGGACCTGAAGTACCCCGTGGTGGTGCGCCCCTCGTTCACGATGGGCGGCCTCGGCTCCGGCATGGCCTACGACGAGGCCGACCTGTACCGCATCTGCGGCGCCGGCCTGCAGTACAGCCCGACCTCCGAGGTCCTGCTCGAGGAGTCCATCCTCGGCTGGAAGGAGTACGAGCTGGAGATGATGCGGGACAAGAACGACAACGTCGTCGTCGTCTGCTCCATCGAGAACGTGGACCCCGTGGGCGTGCACACCGGCGACTCCATCACCGTGGCCCCGGCCATGACGCTGACGGACCGCGAGTACCAGAAGCTGCGGGACATCTCGATCAACGTCATCCGCGAGGTCGGCGTGGACACCGGCGGCTGCAACATCCAGTTCGCGGTGAACCCCGTGGACGGGCGCGTCGTCGTCATCGAGATGAACCCGCGCGTCTCCCGCTCCTCGGCGCTGGCCTCGAAGGCCACCGGCTTCGCGATCGCCAAGATCGCCACCAAGCTGGCCCTGGGCTACACGATGGACGAGATCCCCAACGACATCACCCAGAAGACCCCGGCGTCCTTCGAGCCGGTCCTGGACTACGTGGTCGTGAAGGTCCCGCGCTTCGCGTTCGAGAAGTTCCCGGCGGCGGATCCCACGCTGACCACCACCATGAAGTCGGTCGGCGAGGCCATGGCCATCGGCCGCAACTTCACGGAGGCCCTGCAGAAGGCCCTGCGCTCGCTCGAGCAGAAGGGCTCGGAGCTCGCGTTCCCGCAGGACGCCGACCCGCAGGCCCTGCTCGCGGCGGCGAGCACGGCCACCACCGACCGGCTCTCCCAGACCCAGCAGGCGCTCTACGCCGGCGCCACGATCGAGGAGGCCTTCGAGGCCACCGCGATCGACCCGTGGTTCCTGGACCAGTTCGTGCTCATCAACGAGGTCGCGGACGAGATCCGCGACGCCGAGGTCCTCGACGAGGCCCTGCTGCGCCGCGCCAAGCGGCACGGGTTCTCCGACGCCCAGATCGGCTCGCTGCGGCACATGGACGCCGCGGTCGTGCGCGGCGTGCGTCACGCCCTGGGCGTGCGCCCCGTCTACAAGACCGTGGACACCTGTGCCGCCGAGTTCGAGGCCTTCACCCCGTACCGGTACTCCAGCTACGACCTCGAGACCGAGGTCGCCCCGCACGAGGGCGAGTCGGTGATCATCCTCGGCTCGGGCCCGAACCGGATCGGCCAGGGCATCGAGTTCGACTACTCGTGCGTGCACGCCACCATGGCGCTGCGCGAGGCCGGCTACGAGACCGTGATGGTCAACTGCAACCCGGAGACGGTATCCACGGACTACGACATCTCCGATCGCCTCTACTTCGAGCCGCTCACGCTCGAGGACGTCCTGGAGGTCATCGCGGCAGAGGAGGCCTCCGGCGGCGTGCGCGGCGTCTTCGTGCAGCTCGGCGGCCAGACCCCGCTCAAGCTGGCCCAGCAGCTCGCCGACGCCGGCGTGCCGATCCTGGGCACCTCGCCCGCGGCCATCGACCTGGCCGAGCACCGCGGTGAGTTCGCGCTCGTGCTCGAGCGCGCGGGCCTGGTGGCGCCGAAGAACGGCACGGCCGTCTCCTTCGACGACGCCAAGCGCGTGGCGGACGAGATCGGCTACCCCGTGCTCGTGCGCCCCTCCTACGTGCTCGGCGGCCGCGGCATGGAGATCGTGTACTCCGAGGAGGCGCTGGCCCACTACGTGGCGCACGCGACGGAGATCACCCCCGACCAGCCGATGCTCGTGGACCGCTTCCTCGAGGACGCGATCGAGATCGACGTCGACGCCCTCTACGACGGCACCGAGCTGTACCTCGGCGGCGTCATGGAGCACATCGAGGAGGCGGGCATCCACTCGGGCGACTCCGCGTGCGTGCTGCCCCCCGTCACCCTGGGCCCGGACGTGCTCGAGCGCGTGCACCGCGCCACCGAGCGGATCGCGGCCGGCGTCGGCGTGCGCGGCCTGATCAACATCCAGTTCGCGCTCGCCTCGGACGTGCTGTACGTGATCGAGGCGAACCCGCGCGCCTCGCGGACCGTGCCGTTCGTCTCGAAGGCCACGGGCGTCCAGCTGGCCAAGGCGGCCGCGCGGATCGGCGTCGGCGAGAGCATCGCCGACCTGCGCGCGGCCGGCATGCTGCCCACGGCGTACGACGGCGGCACCCTGCCGATCGGCGCGCCCGTGGCGGTCAAGGAGGCGGTGCTGCCGTTCACCCGCTTCCGCACCGCGGAGGGCCGCGTGGTCGACTCGCTGCTGGGCCCGGAGATGCGCTCGACGGGCGAGGTCATGGGCATCGACAAGCACTTCGACACCGCGTTCGCCAAGTCCCAGTCCGCCGCCGGCGGCCCGCTGCCCACCTCGGGGCGCGTGTTCGTGTCGGTCGCGAACCGGGACAAGCGCACCCTCGTGGGCCAGGCCAAGCGCCTCGTCGACCTCGGCTTCCAGGTGGTCTCCACCGGCGGCACCGCCGAGGTGCTGCGGCGCAACGGCATCCCCGCGGAGGTCGTGGCGAAGATCGCCGACGCCGGGCACGAGGACGGCGCGGGCACCGTGCTGGAGCAGCTGCACGCCGGCACCGTCGATCTCGTGCTGAACACGCCCTCCGGCGGCGACGCCCGCACGGACGGCTACGAGATCCGCGCGGCCGCGACGTCGCTCGGCGTGCCGGTGATCACGACCACGGCCGAGTTCGGGGCGTGCCTGCAGGCCATCGAGGCCATGCGGTCCTACGAGTGGTCCGTCACCTCACTGCAGGAGCACGACGCGCGCCTGCAGCAGGCTGTCGCCGGTCCGGAGGCCGCGGCGTGACCACGACGGCGACGGGCGGCGCGGGGCCCCGCGCCCCCTTCGGGCGGCGGCTGGCCCAGGCCATGGAGACGGCCGGTCCGCTGTGCCTCGGCGTGGACCCCCATCCGGGCCTGCTGCGGCAGTGGGGCCTGAGCGACACCCCGGCGGGCCTCGAGGCGTTCTCCCTGACCGCCCTCGAGGCGGCGGTGGGTCCCGAGGGGCCCCGCGTGGCGGCGATCAAGCCCCAGGTGGCGCTGTACGAGCGCCACGGATCGGCCGGCCTGGCGGCCCTGGAGCGGCTGCTCGCGGCCGCCCGAGACGCCGGGGTGCTCACGATCGCGGACGCCAAGCGCGGTGACATCGGCTCCACCATGGACGGCTACGCCGCCGCGTGGATCGCCGATGCCTCGCCCCTGGCCGCGGATGCGGTGACGCTCAGCCCGTACCTGGGTTTCGGCACCCTCGTGCCGACCATCCGCGCCGCCCACGAGGCCGGCCGCGGCGTGTTCGTCCTCGCGCTGACCTCCAATCCGGAGGGCCGCGAGGTCCAGCACGTGGGCGAGGGGTCGGCCGAGGGATCGGTCGCCCGGCGCATCGCCGCGGCGGCGGCCGCCGAGAACGCGGCCCTGCGCGGCGACGACGCGTGGGGGCCGGTGGGACTCGTCTTGGGCGCCACGGTGGCCGCCGAGGCGGACCGCCTCGGCCTGGACCTGCCGGCCCTCGGCGGGCCCCTGCTGGCGCCCGGGTTCGGTGCCCAGGGCGCCACGGCCCGGGGCATGCGGGCCGACTTCGGGACGGCCTGGCCGCAGGTCTTGGCGACCTCGTCCCGCGGCATCCTGAGCGCGGGCCCGTCGGTGGCCTCGCTGGTGGACACGATCGAGGAGAATCGCGCCGCCCTGCGGTGACGCCCGCGTCCTCCCGGCGCGCCCGTGCCGTGTGGACGGGATGGTATCTTCCCTTTCGATCGGCTGTGCTCGTCGTCCTTGACGGTGGAAGGGTCTCGACGGGGCCGGTGAGGAATGAGAGGCATCGAGGTCAGACCATGGCGTTGCGGCAGCTCAGTGTGCAGGAGCGGGCGGAGGCCCGGAGGAAGGCCCTCCAGGCCCGCCAGGCGCGGGCGGAGCTCAAGGCGGCCTTCGCCGCCGGTGCGGTCGGCCTGGCCGACGTGTTCGCGCGCGCGGACACCGAGGACGCCGTCGCCCGCCTGCGGACCGTGGACCTGCTGCTGGCCCTGCCGGGCGTGGGCGAGGTCCGGGCCCGGGAGACGATGGCGGGGTGCGGCATCTCGCCGCGGCGTCGGCTGGGCGGCCTGGGCCGTCGTCAGCGCGAGGCGTTGATCGCCTATATTGGCCGGTGACCCCCACACCCCGGCGGGTCGGCGCCGGCCCGGGTGAAGGGCCTGCGAGGCCCGTCCCACCAGGAGGATGCGTGACCGACACGTTCGACCCCGGACCCGCCCCCGCCGTCCCGGTGGCCCGCACCGCCGTCCAGGAACGCCCCCCGGGCCCGGGCGTCACCGTCCTGGCCGGCCCCACCGCCGTCGGCAAGGGCACCGTGTCGGCCTACGTCCGCGAGCACTACCCCGAGGCCTGGCTGTCCGTCTCCGCCACCACCCGCCCGGCGCGCCCGGGCGAGGAGGACGGGGTGCACTACTACTTCACGACGCCGGAGGAGTTCGACTCCCTCGTCGAGGCGGACGAGATGCTGGAATGGGCCGTCGTGCACGGCGTCCACCGCTACGGCACGCGGCGCGACCGCGTGATGGAGGCCGTGGCGCAGGGCCGCCACGTCCTGCTGGAGATCGACCTGCAGGGAGCGCGCCAGGTCCGCCGTGCGCTGCCGGAGGCCACCTTCGTGTTCCTGGCGCCGCCGAGCTGGGAGGAACTCGTGTCCCGGCTGCTCGGCCGCGGCACCGAGAGCCCGGAGGAACAGCGCCGCCGGCTCGAAACGGCTAGACTGGAACTCGCCGCGGAACCCGAGTTCGACGCCGTCGTCGTGAACGACCGCGTGGAGCGGGCCGCCGAGGAACTGGTGAGACTCATGGGGCTGGACCCCGAGCGCCGTCCGACCGAGGCCTGAGGACCGGCCGCACCGACGCCGCACCCGGCGCCGACGTGACAGTGAGATGAAGACTTTGGAGACCCCGTGACCGAACAGTACGAAGGCATCGTCAACCCGCCCATCGACTCCCTGCTGGAGCGGGTCGACTCGAAGTACGCCCTGGTGCTCTTCGCCGCCAAGCGGGCCCGGCAGATCAACGCCTACTACTCGCAGCTGCACGAGGGGCTGTTCGAGTACGTCGGCCCGCTCGTGGACACCCAGCTGAACGAGAAGCCGCTGTCCATCGCCCTGCGCGAGATCGAGGCCGACCTGCTCGTGTCCCGCGAGGCCGTCGAGGCCACCCCGGAGGCCGACCTGGCCGCCGAGGACTTCGGCGACTTCTCCCTGCCGGGCGAGGACGACCCGTTCGCCACCCTCGAGTCGGCCGACGCCCACCAGCCGATGGGCGATCCCGCCGCCATCGAGGAGGCCGCCGAGACGGTGCGCGCCGAGGAGGGCACCTCCGAGGACGCCCCGGAGGCCTGAACCCGTCATGGAGATCGTCCTCGGGGTCGGCGGCGGCATCGCGGCCTACAAGGCGGCGCTGCTGCTGCGCCTGATGACCGAGGCCGGCCACGGCGTGACCGTGGTGCCCACCGCCAACGCCCTCGAGTTCGTGGGCGCGGCGACGTGGGAGGCCCTCTCCGGTCGCCCGGTCCGCACGGACACGTTCGAGGCGGTCGACGAGGTGAACCACGTCCGGCTCGGCCGGCGTGCGGACCTCGTGGTGGTCGCGCCGGCCACCGCCGATCTGCTCGCGCGCACCGCCGCGGGGATGGCGCCCGACCTGCTGGGCAACGTGCTGCTCACCGCCACGTGCCCCGTCGTCCTGGCCCCCGCCATGCACACCGAGATGTGGCACCACCCCGCCACGGTCGCCAACGTCGCCCTCCTGCGCGAGCGCGGCGTCACGGTCGTGGACCCCGCCGTGGGCCGGCTCACCGGGGCCGACTCCGGCGCCGGGCGGCTGCCCGAGCCCGCCGAGATCTGGGAGCGTGCGCAGGCCGCCGCGGCCGCGGGCGCCCCGCGCCGTCCCCGGGCCTCCGGGTCCGACGCCGAGCCGACACCCGGCCCGCTGGCCGGTCGCACCGTGGTGATCACGGCCGGGGGCACCCGCGAGGCGCTGGACCCGGTCCGCTACCTGGGGAACCGCTCCTCCGGCAAGCAGGGGGCCGCCCTGGCGCGCGCGGCCCTCGAGGCCGGCGCCACCGTGCGGTTCGTCGCCGGGTCCATGTCCGTCCCGACGCCCGAGGGCGTCGAGCGCGTCGTGCCCGTGGAGTCCACGCAGGACCTGCTCGAGGCCGTGCTGGCGGAGGCCGCCGACGCCGACGTCCTCGTGATGGCGGCGGCCGTCGCGGACTTCCGACCGGCCGAGGTCTCCGACGCCAAGATGAAGAAGGGCGACGACGGCGGCGCGCCCGTCATCGTGCTCGAGCGCACCCCGGACGTGCTCGCCACGGCCGTGCGGACCCGCTCCGAGGGCGGGCCCATGGCCCCGCTCATCGTCGGCTTCGCCGCGGAGACCGGCGACGCGACGTCCTCCGTGCTCGAGTACGGCCGGGCCAAACTGGCGCGCAAGGGCTGCGAGATGCTCGTGGTCAACGAGGTCGGCACGGACAAGGTGTTCGGCCGGGACGAGACCGCCGTGACCATCCTGTTCGCCGACGGCCGCCCCGCCGTGGAGACCGTGGGCTCCAAGGACCAGGCGGCGGCCGCCGTCGTGCAGGCGATCGTGGATGACCTCGCCGGTCGCGACCCCGCCGGCGCGTCGGGCCGCTGACCTAGACTGTGCGGCATGACCGATGCCGCCTCGCTGAGCCCCGCCCGCCACGCCGACCCGTATTCGGGGGTGGGCGGCGGAGAGCTCCGCCTCTTCACCTCCGAGTCCGTCACGGCGGGCCACCCCGACAAGATCTGCGACCAGATCTCCGACGCCATCCTGGACGCGATCCTCGCCGCCGACCCGTCGGCGAAGGTGGCCGTGGAGACCCTGACCACCACCGGCCTGGTGCAGGTGGCCGGCGAGGTGAACACCTCGGCGTACGTGGAGATCCCCAAGATCGTGCGCGAGACCATCCTGGACATCGGCTACGACTCCTCGGCCAACGGCTTCGACGGCGCCCAGTGCGGCGTGAACATCTCCATCGGCCAGCAGTCCTCGGACATCTTCGCCGGCGTCTCCCGGTCCCTCGAGGCCCGCGAGTACGGCTCGGCGGACGAGGTGGACGAGCAGGGCGCGGGGGACCAGGGCATCATGTTCGGCTACGCCACGGACGAGACCCCGGCGTACATGCCCATGCCCATCTACCTCGCGCACCGGCTCTCCGAGCGGCTCACCGCGGTGCGCCGGGCGGAGAACACGCCCATGCCGTACCTGCTGCCGGACGGCAAGACGCAGGTCACCATCGGCTACGCGCCCGGCCACGTGCCCACCACGGTCGAGGCCGTGGTGGTCTCCACGCAGCATCACGAGTGGGTCACGCAGGAGCAGCTGCGGGCGGACGTGGAGGAGCACGTGATCCGGCCCGTCATCGAGCGCTCCGGCCTCGACACCTCCGGCATGCGGATCATCATCAACCCGGGCGGCAAGTTCGTCATCGGCGGCCCCGTGGGCGACGCCGGCCTCACCGGTCGCAAGATCATCGTGGACACCTACGGTGGCATGGCCCGGCACGGCGGCGGCGCCTTCTCCGGCAAGGACCCGTCCAAGGTGGACCGCTCCGCCGCCTACATGCTCCGCTGGGTCGCGAAGAACGTGGTGGCCGCCGGCCTCGCCTCGCGCGCCGAGTTCCAGGTGGCCTACGCGATCGGCTCGGCCCGGCCCGTGGGCCTGTACGTGGACACCTTCGGGACGGCCACGGTGCCGGAGGAGAAGATCATCGAGGCCGTGAACGCGGTGTTCGACCTGCGTCCGGCCGCCATCGTGAAGGAGCTGAACCTCCTGCGGCCCATCTACCGACGGACCGCCGCGAACGGCCACTTCGGCCGGGACGACGCCGACTTCACGTGGGAGCGCACGGACCGCGTCGAGCAGCTGCGCGCTGCCGCCGGCCTCTGATCCGGAGGCGGGCATCACGGACACGCTGTTCGCCCTCCCGGAGCCGGAGGACGCGCCCCGACTGCCGGAGCGGGCCGAGGGGTGGCCGGAGCGGCCGATCGCCCGCGTCCTGCTGGACTCGCCCGTGCCGCACCTGGACCGCGAGTTCGACTATCTCGTGCCCGTGGCCCTGGACGACCGGGCGGTCCCCGGCTCCCGCGTGTCCGTCCGCTTCGGCGGACGGGCCATGACGGGCTGGCTCGTCTCGCGGGAGCAGGAGCCGGCCACCGGCGCCCAGCTCACCGAGCTCACCGGCGTGCTCACCGCCATCCCGCCGCTGACGGAGGAGGTCCTGGCGACGGCTCGCGCGGTGGCCCGCCGCCAGGCCGGCGTCGTCACGGACGTGCTGCGGGCCGCGGTGCCCCCGCGCGTTGCGCAGGTCGAGAAGGCCGCCCTGGCGGAGGACGCGGAAACCGCCGCGGACCACCCTGTGACGCTGACCGGCACGGACGCCGAGCGCCCGGAGCCTCCCGCGGCGGAGGAGGGCCTCGTGCCCACGGTGTGGGAGTCCCTCGAGGGGGGCACCGCGTTCGTGTCCGCCGTGCTGGCCGGGGACGCCGCGCGGGCGGCCGCCGTCGTGCCCTCGCGCCTGTTCGAATGGGACGAGGCGGGCGCGCTGGCCGCTCTGGCGCGCACGGTGGCCGCCTCGGACGGCGGCGTCCTGCTGCTGGTGCCCGACCACCGCGACCTCGACCGGCTCTGCGCCGCCCTCGACGAGCACGTGGGGGAGGACGCCTACGCGCGGATCGGCTCCGAGGACGGCAACACGCCCCGGTACCGCGCCCACCTGGCCGCGCTGCGCGGCACCCGGCGCATCGTGGCCGGCACCCGGGCCGCCGTGTGGTCGCCCGTGCGCGACCTGAGGCTGGTGGTGCTCTGGGACGACGGCGACGACGCGTGGGCAGAACCCCGCGCGCCCTACTTCCACGCCCGAGAGGTCGTGTTGGAGCGGGCCCGCGCGACCGGCGCGGCGCTGCTCTTCGCCGGGCCCTCCCGGTCCGTCCCGGTGCAACGGCTCGTCGAGTCGGGCTGGCTGCTGCACCTGGGCCCCTCCCGCGCGACCCAGCGCGAGCTCGGGCCACGGGTCGTCTCCACCGCCGACGCCTGGGAGACGGCGCGCGACCCGTTCGCGCAGCGGGCGCGGCTGCCGCAGGCCGCCTGGGCCGCCGCCCGCGCCGCGCTGCTCGGGCCACGGCCGGGCCCGGTGCTCGTGCAGGTGGCCCGGGCCGGCTTCATCCCCGCCCTCGTGTGCGAACGGTGCCGCACGCCCGCCCGCTGCCGCGTCTGCGCGGGGCCGCTGGGCTTCCGCGACGCGCGGGCCGCCCGGCACGGGGAGGTGGCCTGCCGGTGGTGCGGCACCCGGGAGCGCGGCTTCCGGTGCACCGAGTGCGGCGGCACGACGCTGCGGGCCGGCGCCCGCGGCGTGGACCGCACGGCCGAGGAGCTGGGCCGGGCGTTCCCGCGCGTGCCCGTGCACGCCTCCTCGGCGCAGCACATGCTCGGCTCGGTGCCGCCCGGGCCCTCCCTGGTGGTGGCGACCGTGGGGGCCGAGCCGGCGACGCCCGACGGCTACGCGGCCGCCCTGCTGCTCGACGGGGACAGCCAGCTCCAGCGCGAGGGCCTCGACGTGCCGGGCCGCGTGCTCGCCCGCTGGCTCGCGGCCGCCTGCCTGGTCCGCCCCGCCTCCGACGGGGGCGTCGTGGTGGTCACCGCGGACGCGGGGGAGGCGGTGAACGCGCTCGTCCGACGGGACCCCGACGGCTTCGCCGCGCGCCAGGTCGCCGAGCGGCGCGAGCTGCACCTGCCTCCCGCCGGCCGCCTCGCAGAGGTCACGGGGGAGGCCGCCGCCGTCGCGGAGTACCTCGAGCTCGTGGAGGCCGCCCGCCGGGAACGGCCGGACGAGGACGTCCACGAGGATCCGCACTCGGCCCCGCTCGATGGCGGCCCGGCGCGGCTGCCCTGGATTGGGCCGGTGCCGGACCCCGCCGACGAGACCCGCTCCCGCGCCCTGCTGATCTTCCCCTACGCGGCGGCCGAGGCCACCGTCGGCGCCCTGCGCGCCGCCCGGTCCGCAGCGAGCGCTCGGCGGGAGACCGCCCCGGTGCGGGTGCGGCTCGACCCGGCCGGGGTGCTCTGAGGGGGCGGCCGGACCGACCCGCAGCCCGAGGGGCCGGAGCGCGGCGACGCCGGGGCGATGACGGTGTCAGCGGCCGGCGCGGCGGAGCCAGTCGCGGATCAACGCCGCACAGGCGGCCGGCCGCTCGTAGTGCAGCAGATGCCCGACGCCGTCGAGGACGTGCAGCTCCGCCGTGCCGCCCGCGTCGTCGATCGCCGCGGCGAGCGCCTCCTGTGCCGGCACCGAGCCCAGCGGATCCTCCCGCCCCGCGACCAGCAGCACCGGCAGGCTGAGGCGGGCGGCGACGTCGGCCACGGAGCCCGTGCTCGAGGCGCGGTACGCCTCGGAGAGCATGCGTGCGGAGGCGAAGTCCGAGAAGTGGCGCCGGTGCTGGTCATGGGTGTACGCGAGGACATCCCTGTCCCTGGTGTGGGTCATGGCGAGCGTGGTCACCCACACGACCGGCGGCGCGCCCAGCAGCAGCCGCGCCGGGCGCTCGGGCAGGCGGGCGGCGACCTCGTAGTACCCCTCGGCGACGGCCGCCAGCACCCGACTCGACACGGACGCCGACGCCTCCAGCGCGGGTTCGGCGATGGGGTTGAGCAGGACCAGCCGTCCCCACCGGGACGGGTCCCGCGCGACCAGCTCGGCCGCCACCGTCGTCCCGTAGGAGTGCGCGACCAGCACGGGGGTCGCCCGCAGACCCAGGGCGGCGACGACGGTGGCCACCGCGTCCGCGTGATGGGCCACGGTGTGCTCGGCGTGGGGGAAGGGCTCCGAAGCCCCGAAGCCGGGCAGCTCGATCGAGTGGATCGGATGCTCCGGGAGCGCGTCGGCCAGCAGGGCGAGGCCGTGGTGGTCCCCGCGGAAGCCGTGCACGAACACGAGCGGGGCAGCGGCCGCGTCCCCCTCGGGTGCGCCGGGCGATCCCGGCGCGGCCACCGGAACGGGGGTGTACTCCCACACGGCCACGGACGACCGGATCCCGCTGACGGGGTCCGGGACGGCCAGGGTGTGCCGGCGGGGCGTCCGGGCCGGGTGGCCCGTGAGCACGCGGGGATCGGCGGGCGCCGCGGGCGGGCGCAGCAGATCGCGCAGGCGGACGGGCGGGCCCGGGGCGGCGGACGGCGTCGGGACAGGCACGTCCCCACCCTAGCTGTAGGAGGGCATGACGTTGTTG
>NZ_JXSP01000149.1:0-35882 GCF_000946635.1 Micrococcus sp. MS-ASIII-49 | reverse complement strand
CTCATGACCCACAACACCTAGCCAGGCCTTCGACCGCCGACGCCGTGGCGCCTCGTCTCCGCTGGACGCGGGGACGGGGTCCGCCGAGATGCTCGGCCTGATCGCGACCGCGGCGTACCAACGGGAGGGCGGCCCTGGGGCGGGCCTGAGGCCACGCTGCCCGGAACCCGGCGACGCCTGGTCCTGGCCACGATGGCGCGCGCGTGCCTACCGTACTCCGGCCCGTCCTCGGTCCCGGGGCCCGGACGGGCGCACCCCGTCCCCCACGAAAGGTCCATGCGTGCAGCACCCCGTCGCCCTCAGATCCCTGAAGATCGCCCTCGCCTTCGTCGGTCTGCTCGTCGGCGCCGGCTTCGCCACCGGCGCCGAAGTCATCCAGTACTTCGTCGGCTTCGGCTGGATCGGCATCGTGGGCGCGGGACTGGCCGGCCTGCTCGTCACCGCCGGCGGCGCCGTCATCCTCCAGCTGGGCAGCGTGTTCCTCGCGGCCGACCACAAGGTCGTCTTCCGCAGCGTCTCGCACCCCGTGATGGCCCGGATCCTGGACGTCGTGGTGACGGTGACGCTCTTCGCGATCGGCGTCGTCATGCTCGCCGGGGCAGGCTCGACGCTCGCCCAGCAGTTCGGCTGGCCGACGTGGGCGGGCTCCACCCTGATGACCCTGCTCGTGCTCGTGACGGGCATGCTGGACGTGGAGAAGGTCTCCGCGATCATCTCCCTGATCACGCCCCTGGTGGTCGTCGCGGTCGTGGCCGGGTTCGTCCACGTCCTGGTCACCCGCGACGGCGGCTTCACCGCCCACGAGTCCCTCGCCGTCCAGGCCACCACGCCGGTGGACCCGTGGTGGCTGTCCTCGGTCAACTACTTCGGCCTCGTCGTCGTGATGGCCGTGTCCATGTGCCTCGTGATCGGCGGGTCCATCACCCACCCCCGGGAGGCGTTCCTCGGCGGCCTCACCGGTGGCCTGATGTACACCGCCCTGCTCCTGATGGCCTCCACGCTGCTCTACCTCGGCTACGCCGAGATCGGCCGCGCCGACGTCCCCATGCTGCGGCTGTTCGCCTCGATCGCGCCCTGGCTGGGCTGGGCGATGGTCGTGGTGATCTACCTGATGATCTTCAACACCGCGATCGGCATGTTCTACGCGCTGGGACGCCGCCTCACGGCCGACCGCCCGGGCCGCTACCGGCCCGTGTTCGCCGGCGTCACGCTGCTGGCCTTCGCGGTGAGCTTCGTCGGCTTCGGCGACCTGATGAACGTCGTCTACCCGGCGCTGGGCCACCTGGGGATCGTGCTCGCGCTCGTGCTCCTCGTCTGGTGGCTCACCCACCGCCGGCAGATCTCCGCCGAGTCGGGGCTGCGTCTGCGCCTGCTCGCGCTGCTCCGCCTGCGTGAGCATCCGGAGAAGACCTTCACGGCCCAGCACGCCGTGCAGCTGCAGGAGGCGGTCGGGGACTCCGTGGCGGCCCCAGGCGCGGTGACGGAGGCCCTCGAGGACGAGGTCGCCCAGGTGCTGGAGGAGGACGACGCGGTCACCCCCGACGAGGTGCATCCCGGTCCCGACGCCGGGCCCGAGCGTCCGGCAGGCGGCAGCCACTCCGCCTGAACGCGCCTGCCCGGCCGGGCACGGCGTCTCGGAGCGGCCCTGCGGCCGGGCCGGGGCGCCGTCGCCGTAGGATGGGGTGGCCGGCCGTGCCGCCGGCCCCGTCCGCGCCGCCCGAGGGCCGGCGCTCCATCCCGACTGCGTGAGGACTCGAACCGCCGTGAGCCAGACCCCCGACAGCGCCGTGCCGGCCACCCCCAGCATCCCCGCCGACGCGGAGTACTCGTTCCGTGACGTGGAGGCCCGCTGGGCCGGGTACTGGGAGCAGGCCGGGACGTTCGCCCCGCGCGAGGACGGCTCCGAGACCCGCACCGTGGTCGACATGTTCCCGTACCCGTCGGGCGACCTGCACATGGGGCACGCCGAGGCGTTCGCGATGGGCGACGTCGTCGCGCGCCACTGGATGCAGCGCGGCTTCGACGTGCTGCATCCCATCGGCTGGGACTCCTTCGGCCTGCCGGCCGAGAACGCCGCCATCAAGCGCGACGCCCACCCGGCCGAGTGGACCTACGCGAACATCGAGACGCAGAAGCGCTCCTTCCAGCGGTACGGCATCGCCGTGGACTGGTCCCGTGAGCTGCACACCTCGGACCCCGAGTACTACCGGTGGACCCAGTGGCTGTTCCAGCAGCTGTACCGCAGGGGCCTGGCGTACCGGAAGGACTCCCCGGTCAACTGGTGCCCCCAGGACCAGACGGTGCTCGCCAACGAGCAGGTCGTGGACGGCCGCTGCGAGCGCTGCGGCACCGAGGTCACCAAGCGGACCCTGAACCAGTGGTACTTCCGCATCACCGAGTACGCGGACGCGCTGCTGGACGACATGGACCAGCTCACCGGCCACTGGCCCGAGCGCGTGCTCGCCATGCAGCGCAACTGGATCGGCCGCTCCGAGGGCGCCCACGTCGACTTCCAGGTCGAGGACGGCCCCGTCGTCACGGTCTTCACCACCCGGCCGGACACGCTGCACGGCGCGACCTTCATGGTGGTCGCCGCCGACGCCCCGCTGGCCGCCGAGCTCGCCGGCGATGACGTGCGGGCCGAACTCGAGGCGTACCGGGAGGACCTGAAGAAGGTCTCGGACATCGACCGCCAGGCCACGGACCGCCCGAAGAGCGGCGTGTTCCTGGGCCGCCACGCCGTGAACCCGCTGACCGGTGAGCGTCTGCCGATCTGGGCCTCGGACTACGTGCTGGCCGACTACGGCACGGGCGCCATCATGGCCGTGCCGGCCCACGACCAGCGCGACCTCGACTTCGCCCGCGCCATGGGCCTGCCCGTGCGCACCGTGCTGGACACCGGCGAGGAGGACCCGGCGGTCTCCGGCGTCGCGACGACCGGCGAGGGCATCCTGGTGAACTCCGGGGAGCTCGACGGCCTGGACAAGACCGCCGCCATCGCGCGGGCCATCGAGATCGTGCAGGAGCGCGGCACCGGCCGGGGCACCACCACGTACCGCCTGCGCGACTGGCTGCTCTCCCGTCAGCGCTTCTGGGGCACCCCGATCCCCGTGGTCCACTGCCCGGACTGCGGCGAGGTGCTCGTGCCGGAGGACCAGCTGCCGGTCACCCTGCCGACCGACCTCAAGGGCGAGCAGCTCGCCCCCAAGGGCCAGTCGCCCCTGGCCGCGGCGACGTCGTGGGTCGAGGTGGACTGCCCGCAGTGCGGCGGCCCCGCGCGACGGGACACCGACACCATGGACACGTTCGTGGACTCGTCCTGGTACATGCTCCGCTACGCGTCCCCGAACGACGACGCCCGCGTTTTCGACCCCGACGCCCTGCGCCGCTGGCTGCCCGTGGACCAGTACGTGGGCGGCGTGGAGCACGCGATCCTGCACCTGCTGTACGCCCGCTTCTTCACCAAGGCCCTGCACGACCTCGGCCTGGTGCCCTTCACCGAGCCGTTCCGCGCCCTGCTCAACCAGGGCCAGGTGCTCAACGGCGGCAAGGCCATGTCCAAGTCGCTGGGCAACGGCGTGGACCTGGGCGACCAGCTGGACGAGTTCGGCGTCGACGCCGTGCGCCTGACCATGGTGTTCGCCTCGCCGCCCGAGGACGACGTGGACTGGGCCGACGTCGCCCCGGGCGCCGCCGGCAAGTTCCTGGCCCGCGCGTGGCGCCTGGCCCGCGACGTCCGCGCGACGGGCGCCCCGGCCGGCACGGACCCGGCGGGCGGGGCCGTGACCCTGCGCCGGGTGACCCACCGGACCGTGCACGAGGCCCAGCAGCTGCTGGACGACGGCAAGTTCAACGTGGTCGTCGCCAAGACGATGGAGCTGGTCAACGCGGCCCGCAAGGAGATCGACGCCGGCGCCGGCGCGGCCGACCCCGCCGTCCGCGAGGCCGCCGAGGCCGTGGCCGTGCTGCTCTCGCTCGTGGCGCCGTACACGGCCGAGGACATGTGGGTGCTGCTCGGCCACGAGCCCTCCGTGGTCCGCGCCGGCTGGCCCGCGGTGGACGAGGCGCTGCTGGTCGAGGACACCGTCACGGCGGTCGTCCAGGTCAAGGGCAAGGTCCGCGACACCCTCGAGGTGCCCGCGGACATCACCGCCGAGGATCTCGAGGCGCGCGCCCGCGCGTCGCAGAAGGTGCGGAACTTCATCGGGGACGCCGAGATCGTCAAGGTGATCGTGCGCGAGCCCAAGCTCGTGAACCTGGTGATCCGCTGACCGCGTGAGACCGTCCCCGACCGGGCCGGGGGAGAGGAGGCAGGCCGTGGCGAGCATCGAGCAGTGGCGCGACGATGCGCTCGTCCGCCTGCGCTCCCGCCGCTCCCAGCTGGCCGGGCGGGCACGCTACGGGCTGCGCCCGCCCCGCCGGGACCGCACGGCCGTCGTCACGGACTCGGCCGCGGCCCTGCCCGGCGCCGTCCTCGGACACGGTCTGGCCGCGGGGATCCGCCAGGTGGCGCTGCCCGTCATGGTGGGCGAGCAGATCCACACGGAGGGCACGGACGAGCTCGCGCTGGAGCTGCCGCTGGCCCTGGCCGCCGGCACCCCGGTGCGCACCTCACGGCCCTCGCCGGGCGCGTTCCGGACGGCCTACGCCGAGCTGGCCCGCGCCGGCTACGCACGCATCCTCTCCGTCCACCTGTCCGGCGAGCTCTCCGGCACCGTGGAGGCCGCGCGCCTGGCCGCCGCGGAGGCCGAGCGCCCGGTGACCGTGGTGGACTCGCGCACCGTGGGCTTCGCGCTGGGCATGGCCGTGGTGGACGCCGCCGTGGACGCGGGGGTGGGCATGCCCGTGGCCCGCATCCGCGAGCGGCTCGAGGCCACCGTGGACTCCAGCCACGTGCTGTTCACGGTGCCCAGCCTCGAGCAGCTGCGCCGGGGCGGGCGGATCAGCGGGCTGGCCTCGCTGCTGGGCACGCTGCTGCAGGTGCGCCCCGTCATGGCCGTCGACGACGGCGCGATCGGCCTGGTCGACCGCCCGCGGTCCGCGGCCCGGGCCGTCGACCGGCTCGTGGAGCTCGCGACCGAGCGGGCCGGCGAGGACCCGGTGCGGATCGCCGTGCACGAGTACGGCGACCCCGAGACGGCCGTGCAGCTCGCGGAGCGGCTCCAGCCGGTCTCCACCACCCCCGTGCCCGTCGTCGAGCTGCCCGCCGTGCTCGCCGCGCACCTGGGCCTGGGCGCCCTGGGTGTGGTGATCTGCCCGCTGGAATCGCCCACGGGGGGCTCGGGGGACTGAGGCCGCCCGTGCGGGAGCGCCGAGGAGACGGGCGCGTCCGTTCCTGCACACCACCCTGGACCGCGGAGGTCATCCCCAGGTCGGGTGCGGGACGCGCCCGACTCGGCGACGGGGCCGCAGACTGCCCGCATGAGCCCCAGCCACCGCCTCTGCGACGATCCGCCCGCCTTCGCCCCGGACCCCGCGCCCGCGGCCGCCCCCGACGTCGACACAGCCGGCCCGCACGCCGCGTCCCGGTGGGAGCGCACCCCACCTCGGGGCCCGGTGCTGCGGTGGCGGCCGGCCCTGCTGGCCGTCACCGTGCTGCTCGTCGCCGCCACGGCCTGGTGGGCGGTGGCCTGGCTGACCACCCCGGCGCCGCCCGCGGCCATCCCGGCGGCCGCGGCCGGTGCAGGCATCCCGCAGACCGACGCGCCCTCCACCGCCCCGTCGGCGGCGGGCACCGACGCGCGGACGTCCGAGGCGGGGCCGTCGGGGGAGGCGTCCGGCCCCGCCGGGTCCGGCCCGCTGCGGGTGCACGTGGTGGGCGAGGTCGCCCGGCCGGGAGTGGTCAGCCTCGCGCCGGGCTCCCGGGTGGCCGACGCCGTGGGCGCCGCCGGCGGCCCGACCCGGCACGCCCGGGCGGAGCGCATCAACCTCGCGGCCCCGTTGGACGACGGCCAACAGGTCCTCGTCCCCTCCGCCCGCACACCGCAGGACGCCCTGGACCGGGTGGCCGGGGCCGCGCAGGCGCAGCCCACGCCGACCACGGGCAGGGCCGGTGGCGGAGGCGAGCCGGGCGGCGCCGAGTCCGGCGACACCGTGGACCTGAACACCGCCGACGCCACGGAGCTGCAGACCCTGCCCGGCGTCGGCCCCGCCACGGCGGAGAAGATCATCGCCCACCGCGAGACGGTCGGCCCGTTCACCGGCCTGCAGGACCTGGACGCGGTGCCCGGCATCGGCCCGGCCACGCTCGACCGGCTGCGTGACCACGTCTCGTGGTGAGCCCGGCCCCGGGCCCGCCCAGCGATCCCGTGGACCGCCGCGCCCGCCACCGCGAGGTGCCCGGCCCGCTCGAGGCCCGGTGGGTGCCCGCCCTGCTCGTCTGCCTGACCCTCGGGATCCTCGGCGTCGCCTGGGACGCCCCGGCCCGCTCGGCGGCGGCCCTCACCGGGCTGGCCGTCGCCGCGACCACTGTCCTGGGCGCCGCCCGCTCGACCGGTCGGATACGGGGCGTGGCCACCGCGACGACGCTGGCCGGCGTGGCCGCGGCCCTGATGCTGCAGCACTCGGCCGGGCCCGCCGCCGCGGCCAGCGCCAGCGGCTGGACCGGCGCGGTGCACGCCGGCTCACCGCTGCGGCTCGAGCTGACCCTGGACGGGCCCGCCACCCGGAGCGAGGCGACCTTCGGCCCACGCTGGAGCGTGCCCGTGCGGGTCGAGACGTTCGGTCATCCGCCGCGGGCCCCCGAGGCGGCCGTGACGGCCCGACTCACGGGCGGGGGCGCACCGCCCGCGACGATCGCCGCGCCGTTGGACGGGACGGCGGCCCCCGGCGGCGGGCCGGGATCGCGGGTGTGCGTGGTGGCCCGGCCGTCGAGGTCCGGCTCCACCGTGTTCCTGGCCGCCGCGGCCGCCCCGCAGCCGGGACCCTGCCCCGGCGGGGCGGAGCCGGCAGGCGGGGCCACCGACGGCGGCCCGGGCCCGCCGCGGCGGGAGGCGCTGCGCGCCGCGTTCCGTCAGTCCGCGGAGGGCACGGTCGGCACGGCGCCGGAGCTCATCCCGGGGCTGGTGCTGGGCGACCGCTCCGCCCAGGGGGCCGCCCTCGACGACGCCATGAAGGCCTCGGGCCTGTCGCACCTGTCTGCCGTGTCCGGGGCCAACGTGGCCATGATCCTCGGCGCGGTCGCGATCACCCTGCGCAGCGCGCGGGTGCACCGGGCGGTGGTCCTCAGCGCCGGGCTGGCGGTCCTCGGGGTGTTCGTGGTCGTCGTGGGGCCGGAGCCGTCGGTCCTCCGGGCGGCCGTGATGGGCGCTCTCGGCGCCCTCGCGGTGTTCTTCGGCCGCGCGCGGCAGGCGTTCGGACTCCTGACGGTGGGCGGCACGGCCCTGCTCGTCGCGGTGCCGGCCCTCGCCGTGGAACCGGCCTTCCACCTCTCCCTGGCGGCGACCGCGGGCATCGTCCTGGGCGGCGCGCCCCTCGACCGTGCGCTGCACGCCGGGCTCGGCCGGGTGCTGCCCGACGTCGTGGCGCGGTGGCTCTCGGCGTCGCTCGCGGTGACCGTGGCCGCCCACCTGGCCTGCCAGCCGATCATCCTGGCCATGACCGGTGAGGTGTCGGCCTACGCGGTGCCGGCCAATCTGCTGGCCGCCCCGGCCGTGCCGCCCGTGACCGTCCTGGGCACCCTCGCCGCGGCCCTCGCCCTGCCCGCGCCGGGGATCGCCGCCGCCCTCGTCGCCGTGATCCAGTGGCCCGCGGCCTGGATCGGGTGGGTCGCCCACACCAGCGCCTCCCTGCCCGGGGCGCTGCGTCCGTGGCCGGCCGGAGCCCTCGGCGCCGGGCTGGGCGTCCTGCTGGTGGCCGCGACGCTCCTCGGATTCGCCGCCGTGCTCCTGCTCGAACGACGCCGGGCCGCCCCGGTGCGGCGTGTCGGCCGCAGCGCGCCGCGGACCCGCGAGCGCCTCCCCGCCCTGGTCGTGCTCGCCGCCGCGCTGGCCGCGGCCACCACGGGTGCGGTCGGGGCGGTCCTCGTGCCGCGGGCCTCGGGCGCGGCCCCGCCGGACTGGGCGGTGGCGTTCTGCGACGTCGGCCAGGGAGACATGGCCGTGTTCCGGTCCGGCCCGCGCGCGGGGGTCGTCGTCGATGTCGGGCCCGAGCCTGGGCTCGCTCGTCGCTGCCTCGACGACCTCGACGTCGACCGGGTGGACGCCGTGCTGCTCACCCACCTGCACGCCGACCACACCGGGGGACTGCCCGGCGTGGTCGACCGCGCCTCCCGCGGGGCGGTGCACTACGCGACCCGGGACGCGCCGGCGCAGGGCAGGGGAGGGCGCGGCGGCGAGGCGGACGGCGTCGACCGGCCCGCCGACGCGGCACGGCTCCGCACCGGCGCGACGGGCACGGCCGGGCCGGTGCGGTGGCACGTGCTGCTCGCCGACGCGCGGGCCCCCGAGGAGAACGACGCCTCCGCCCAGGTGCTGGTCACCGTCGAGAGCGAGGCCGGTCCGGTCACGACGCTGATCACCGGCGACATGGAGGAGGACGCCTCCGCGGCATGGGTCGCGGGGCACCGGTCCGATGCCGCCGCTCCGCCGCGCGTGGACGTGCTCAAGGTCGCCCACCACGGGGCCCGCAACGGTGGGACGGCCGTGCCGCGCGCGGTCGGCGCCCGCCTGCACATGGTCTCCGTGGGCGCCGACAACCCGTACGGACACCCCCACCGGGCCACGGTGGACGCGCTCGGCCGCCTCGGGCCGGTGGCCCGCACCGACCTGCACGGCACGCTGGCCCTCACGGCCGCGGACGGCCCCGACCCCGACGGCGCGCCCGAGATCACGGCTCACACCGTCCGCCCGCCCTCGAGCGTCCGCACCGGACCCTAGGATGGGACGCATGTCCGCCGCCCGCAGCCCCCGTTCCGGCCGAGCCGGCCGCACCGACCCGCTGGCCTGGCGGCGAGCCGAGCCCGCCCCGCTCATGCTCCTCAAGGGACCCGAGGACCATGCCGCCCGCTGGGTGACGGACCGCGTGACCCAGGCTCTGCGCGAGCGCCACGGCCAGCTGGAGATCCACCGGCTCCGCGCGGGGGAGTACCAGCCCGGCCAGCTGGCCACCGCGGCCAGCCCGTCCCTCTTCGCCGAGCCCACCCTCATCACGGTCGAGGGCCTCGAGGCCATGAACGACGCGTTCCTCGAGGACGCCCTGCGCCTCGTCCAGCAGGGCCCCGGCGCGGACGACGTCACGCTCGTGCTGCGCCACACCGGCGGCAACCGCGGCAAGAAGCTGCTGGACGCCGTCGCCCAGGCCGGCACGGTGGTCGAGTGCGTGCCGCTGAAGAAGGACGAGGAGCGGCTGGCCTTCGTGCAGGCCGAGTTCCGCGACCGGCGTCGGCGCATCGACGAGGAGGCGGCCCGCGCGCTCATCCGCGCCACCGGCGCCTCGCTCACGGAGCTCGCGGCCGCGTGCGCCCAGCTCGTCGACGACACCGAGGGCGTCGTCACCGTCGAGACCGTGGACACGTACTACAGCGGCCGCGTGGAGGCCACGAGCTTCGCGGTGGCCGACGCGGCGCTCGAGGGGCAGGCGGCGAGGGCCGTCTCCCTCGTGCGGCACGCGATGGCCACCGGCGTCCACCCGGTGATGATCACCGCGGCGCTCGCGCTCAAGGCGCGGCAGGTGGCACGGATGATCGACGCCCGCCGGCCCGCCGCCGAGCTGCCGTCCCTGCTCGGGGTGGCCCCGTTCCAGGTGCGCTACATCCAGCAGGCGGCGCGGCACTGGACGGCGGCCGGCATCGCGCAGGCCGTGGAGTGGATCGCCCAGGCCGACGCCGAGGCCAAGGGCGCCTCCCGCAACCCGGAGTTCGCCGTCGAGCGCGCGGTCATCCGCGTGGCCACCGCCGTCAGCCGCTGACGGGCGCCGCCGGACGGCACGCGACGGGGGCAGCCCGGACACGACGCGGCCCCCGCACCGATCGCTCGGGGCGGGGGCCGCGGTCACAGCCGGGGGGCGTGGATCAGCCGAGGAGGGCCTTCACGCGGGCGGCGATGCCGGACTTGCGGTTCGCGGCCTGGTTCTTGTGGATGACGCCCTTCGAAGCGGCCTTGTCCAGCTTGCGGGAGGCGGTGCGCAGCGCGGCGGCGGCGGCCTCGGCCTCGCCGGCGGCGACGGCCTTGTCCACGGCGCGGATGGCGGTCTTCAGCTCGGACTTCACCGCGACGTTGCGCTGGCGCGCCTTCTCGTTGGTGAGGATGCGCTTCTTCTGGGACTTGATGTTAGCCAAATCGGGTCCTTCGTCGTCGGCGGCGCGGACGAGGGTCCGGGCGCCGCATGAACAGGGGGTCGTGGAGGGTGCCCGGATCCGTGGACTGAGCGGCGTGGGGAACACCGATGATGACCCGTTCCGGGGGTGCCCGTCGACCGGCGGACACAATGCGGACGATCCTACCACCCAGACCCTGCGATCCGCGCGGCGGACTCAGCGCCCCCGCCGCCGGGCGCGGGCCAGCGTGGCCGTGACCCGGTCGAAGGCCGCCCGGTCCAGGACGCCGCCCTCCCGGCGCACCGCGGCCGGATCCACGCGGACCACCCGGTCCAGCTTCGCCTCCGAGGCGCGGCCGGACCGGTCCCAGGCGCCCGCGCCCACGTCCACGTAGTCCTCGTCCCGGGCCAGGGCGTTGTTCCGGTCCCGGCTGGTCAGCATGAGCCCGAGCAGGTGCGCCCCGTCCCGGCCGATCAGGAGCACGGGGCGGTCCTTGCCCCGGCCGTCCATCTCCTCGTACGGCACCCAGGTCCACACGACCTCGCCCGGCCCGGCCGTCGGCCCGGGCACGGGCGCGTACTCGACGCGGACGGTCCCGGTGAAGTCCGGCAGGGACGCGTGGCGGCAGGCGTCCTGTCGCCGGGGCCGGCGCTCCTGCCCGGGCCCGGGCATCGGCCACGAGTCGGTGGGCTCCGTGGGGTCCCACGCGGGCCCGGGAGGCCCGGGCGGGCCCGGGAAGGGCGACGGGCCGCTCCGGTCGCCGGCCCGTCGACCGGCCTCGGAGGCGGCTCGACGCGGCCGGGCGTCGTCGCGGAGGGCGCCGATCAGGCGTGCCGTCCGGCGGCCGAGGGACAGGGCGCGATGCAGGTCGAAGGCCATGGGCGTGAATCTAGTGGACGCGCGGGCCCGGCGTCCGGGTCGGGTCGGCGGCGGGACATGAGAGACTAGGCGGTCAGAGTCCCGTCCCCGTCACCCGTAGAGGAAGTGCCCGTGTCGCCCCTGGCGTCGAACCCCCCGGTGCCCGCTGCCACCGACCCCTCGGTGATCCGCAACTTCTGCATCATCGCCCACATCGACCACGGCAAGTCCACGCTGGCGGACCGCATGCTGCAGGCCACCGGCGTCGTGCAGCCCCGCGACATGAAGGCCCAGTACCTGGACCGCATGGACATCGAGCGTGAGCGCGGCATCACCATCAAGTCCCAGGCCGTGCGCATGCCCTGGTCCGTGGACGGGGTGGACTACGCCCTGAACATGATCGACACCCCCGGGCACGTGGACTTCACCTATGAGGTCTCCCGCTCGCTGGCCGCATGCGAGGGCGCGATCCTGCTGGTGGACGCCGCCCAGGGCATCGAGGCCCAGACCCTGGCGAACCTCTACCTCGCCATGGAGCACGAGCTGGAGATCATCCCCGTGCTCAACAAGATCGACCTGCCCGCCGCGGATCCGGACCGCTACGCGGCCGAGCTGGCCTCCCTGATCGGCTGCGAGCCCGAGGACGTGCTGCGCGTCTCCGGCAAGACGGGCGTCGGCGTCGAGGAGCTGCTGGACCGCGTGGTCCGCGCCGTCCCCGGCCCGGAGGGCGACGCGGACGCCCCGGCCCGCGCGATGATCTTCGACTCCGTGTACGACACCTACCGGGGCGTCGTCACGTACGTGCGCGTCGTGGACGGCCGGCTCTCCCCGCGGGAGAAGGTCCGCATGATGTCCACGGGCACCACCTACGAGCTCCTCGAGATCGGCGTCTCCTCCCCGGAGCCCGTGCCCACCAAGGGCCTGGCCGCGGGCGAGGTGGGCTACCTCATCACCGGCGTGAAGGACGTGCGTCAGTCCAAGGTGGGCGACACGGTCACCAACCACGCCCACCCGGCGGAGCAGTCCCTCGGTGGGTATGAGGACCCCAAGCCCATGGTGTTCTCGGGCCTGTACCCCATCGACGGCTCGGACTATCCCGTGCTGCGTGACGCCCTGGACAAGCTCAAGCTCAACGACGCCGCGCTCGTCTACGAGCCGGAGACCTCGGTCGCGCTGGGCTTCGGCTTCCGCGTCGGCTTCCTCGGTCTGCTGCATCTGGAGATCGTGCGCGAGCGCCTCGAGCGCGAGTTCGACCTCGACCTCATCTCCACCGCGCCCAACGTGGTCTACGAGGTCACCCGGGAGGACCGTGAGGTCGTCACCGTGACCAACCCCTCCGAGTTCCCCGAGGGCAAGATCCTCGAGGTGCGCGAGCCCATGGCCTCGGCCACGATCATCGTGCCGGCGGAGTTCATCGGCGCCGTCATGGAGCTGTGCCAGGCCAAGCGCGGCAACCTCAAGGGCATGGACTACCTCTCCGAGGAACGCGTGGAGATCCGCTACTGGATCCCGCTGGCCGAGATCGTGTTCGACTTCTTCGATCAGCTCAAGTCCCGCACCAAGGGGTACGCCTCGCTGGACTGGAAGGCCGACGGCGACCAGGTCGCCGACCTCGTCAAGGTGGACATCCTGCTCCAGGGCGAACAGGTGGACGCGTTCTCCTCGATCACCCACAGGGACAACGCCTACGCGTACGGCGTGATGATGACGGGCAAGCTCAAGGAGCTGATCCCGCGCCAGCAGTACGAGGTGCCGATCCAGGCCGCCATCGGCTCGCGCATCATCGCCCGCGAGAACATCCGCGCGATCCGCAAGGACGTGCTCTCCAAGTGCTACGGCGGCGACATCTCCCGCAAGCGCAAGCTGCTCGAGAAGCAGAAGGAGGGCAAGAAGCGCATGAAGATGGTCGGCCGGGTGGAGGTCCCGCAGGAGGCCTTCATCGCCGCCCTGTCCTCGGACGGCGCCGGCGCCGACCAGGCCGCGAAGAAGTAAGTGCCCGCCCTGCCCCTCGGCGAGCCCGTCCCCGACGACGGCCGGCTGCCGGCCGACGTCGGGCAGCGGGTGCGCGCGGCCGCCCGCGACGGCGCGGCGCGCACCTTCAGCCTGTACGTCCACGTGCCGTTCTGCACGGTGCGCTGCGGCTACTGCGACTTCAACACGTACACGGCCGTCGACCTCGGCCCCGGCGCGGGTCGCGGCGACTACTGGGAGTCGGCCGTCACGGAGCTGGACTTCGCCGCCGACGTGCTCGCGTCCTCGGACGTGCCCGCCCGCCCGCTGCACACGGTGTTCTTCGGCGGCGGCACGCCCACGCTCCTGCCGGCCGCGGACCTCGTGCGCATCCTCCAGGCGGCGGTGGACCGGTTCGGGATCGCGCCCGGCGCGGAGGTGACCACCGAGGCCAACCCGGACACGATCACCCCGGAGTACGCACGCCAGCTCGCGGCCGGCGGCTTCACCCGCCTCTCCCTGGGCATGCAGTCCGCGGTGCCGCACGTGCTCGCCACGCTCGAGCGCACCCATCGGCCCGAGTCCGTCCCCGCCGCCGTCGCCGCGGCCCGCGAGGCCGGCCTGGAGGTGTCCCTGGACCTGATCTACGGGACCGCGGGGGAGTCCCTCGCCGACTGGCGGGCCACGCTCGAGGCCGCCGTCGTCCTGGCCCCGGACCACGTGAGCGCGTACTCGCTGATCGTGGAGGAGGGCACCAAGCTCGGGGCCCAGGTGGCCCGCGGCGAGGTGGCGGACGTGGACCCCGACGACCAGGCGGACAAGTACCTGCTCGCCGAGGAGCTGCTCGGCGCCGCCGGCTACCGCTGGTACGAGGTGTCCAACTGGGCGCGCGACCCGCAGGGGTCCGGCGTCCACCGTGCGCGGCACAACATGGCGTACTGGGAGGACCAGGACTGGTGGGGGATCGGCCCGGGCGCGCACTCGCACCTCGCCGGGGTCCGGTTCTGGAACGCCAAGCACCCCGCCGCCTACGCGCAGCGGCTGGCCACGGGGGTCACCCCCGCCGTCGGCCGCGAGCGGCCCGACGCCGACGCGCGGCGCCTCGAGCGCATCATGCTCGCGGTGCGCACGGTGGACGGCCTCCCGACCGCGGAGCTCGTCTCGGAGACGCCGGGGGAGGCCGCGCGGACCCGCGGGGCGATCGCCGAACTCATCGCCGCGGGCCTGCTGGACGGGCGCGCCGCCGTCGACGGGCGCATCGTCCCCACGCTCGAGGGGCGGCTGCGCAACGACGCGATCGTCCGGGCGCTGGCCGGCTTCTGACCGGCCGGCCCCGGGTCAGCGCAGGATGCGCAGGTTGAACGGGTACCGGAACGGACGGCCCTTGGACACGTGCGAGGCGCCCATCACGCCGTAGACCGCCATGGCGGCCCACGTGAGCGCGCCGAGGATCGCGAAGATCGGGCCGACCACCGGCAGCAGGGACAGGAAGAAGAACAGGAGCGTGATGAGCGTGGGCGGCCCGGAGAAGTTCAGGGCCTCGCGCGACTCCTGCGAGGTGAACGGGCCGCGGTCGCGGTAGAGCAGCCACACGACCAGCGGGCCGAGCACGCCGAACGCCAGACTGAGGTGGGCCAGCGCCGCGCGGTCACGGTCCTGCTTCGCCGTGAGCGGGGCGCCGCGGCCGCCGGCCGAGACGAGCCAGGCGGGCGGGCCGTGGCCGGTGCGGCCGGCGTCGGGCTGCGCGCGGGTGTTCACGAGGGGCTCCTCCTGGATCGCGGGACCCGCGCGCCGGGGACCGGGCGCAGGGCATGGGCCAGCATAGCGCGGGCGGGCGGGGGCCGCGCCGAGATCAGTGCTCGGGTGCGGCGGTGAGGAAGTCGATGAGCTCCTCCACGCGGCCCAGCAGGGACGGCTCGAGGTCCGCGTACGTGGTGACGTGGGAGAGCAGCCGCTTCCACCCCAGCCCCGTGGCCTCCTTGCTCCCGTGCGGCCAGCCCAGTCCCCGCAGGATCCCCGTCTTCCAGTCCTGCCCCTTCGGCACGACGGGCCACGCGGGGATGCCGAGGACGGAGGGCTTGATGACCTGCCAGACGTCCACGTAGGGGTGACCGAGGATGAGCACGTTGCCCGCGGCCCCCGGCACGCGCATGGCCTCGGCCGCGAGGCGCTCCTCCTTGGACCCGGTGACGAGATGGTCCACGAGGATCCCGAGCCGGCGCCGCGGACCGGGGGCGAACGCACGGATCGCCCCGGCGAGGTCGTCCACGCCGTGCAGGGGCTCCACGACGATGCCCTCGAGGCGCAGGTCCTCGCCCCACACCTTCTCCACCAGCTCGGCGTCGTGCACGCCCTCCACCCAGATGCGTGAGGCGCGGGCGGTGCGGGCGCGCGCCCCCTCGACCCGTCGCGAGCCGGAGGCGGTGCGGGCCGGCGCCGCCGGGGCCGCGGCGGTCGGGGGGACCAGGGTCACGGGCTCGCCGTCGATCCAGAAGCCGCCGCCGAGGGGGAAGCCGCGGCGCACGCCGCGGCGGTCCTCCAGGACCACCACGTGCACGCCGCCGGAGCGCTCGATGCCGATCACGGCCCCGGTGAACCCGGAGGCCACGTCCTCGACCACCGTGCCGGGGGCGGCGGGCACATCGGGGACGGTCCGGGCGGGGCGGCGCGTCAGGTCGTCGTGGCCCGCGGGGCCCCAGCTGCTCCAGTCCATGGGAGAGCACGGTAGCAACGGGGCCGGGCGATCACCGTGAGCGAAGCCGTGCGGGCCGGTCGGGTCGTCCCCCGGGTCGGACGGTAGCATTGGCACTTGACCCGCCGGAGTGCCAGTCAGGGGCACCTCCGGGGTCGCCCCGGATCCCGACGGACCAGAGGAGGACCGAGATGTCGGAGCAGCCCCGCCGCCTGCAGGTGCTCCAGGCGATCGTGGAGGACTACGTGGCCCTGCGCGAGCCCGTGGGCTCCAAGGCGCTCGTGGAACGGCACGCCCTGGGCGTGTCCTCCGCGACCGTGCGCAACGACATGGCGGCGCTCGAGGAGGAGGGCCTCATCGTGGCCCCGCACACCTCCGCCGGGCGCGTCCCCACGGACAAGGGCTACCGCGTGTTCGTCGACCGCCTCTCCGAGGTGAAGCCGCTGTCCCCGGCCGAGCGCCGGGCCGTACGGACCCTGCTGGACCCGGAGACGGACACCGAGCACATGATGGAGTCCACGGTGCGCCTCCTGGCCCAGCTGACCCAGCAGGTCGCCGTCGCGCAGTTCCCCCACGAGGACGGCTCCACGATCCGCCACCTCGAACTGGTCTCCCTCACACCCACGCGCCTGCTCGTGGTCCTCATCCTGTCCACGGGACGGGTGGACCAGCGGCACGCCGTCCTGGACCGGCCGGTCGACGAGGCGGAGCTGTCCGTGCTCCGCGGCCTCCTGCTGGACGCCCTGCTGGGGCTCGGTCCGGTGCAGGCGGCCGCCGTGGTGGACGACGTCGTCACCCGGGTCCGCCCGGAGCACCGGCCGTCCGCGGCCCTCGTGGCCGCGGCCGTCCAGGACCTGCTCGAGGCCGGCCGGCAGGACCGCATCGTCCTCGCCGGCACCGCCAACCTGGCCCGCTCCCCGGGGGACTTCGGCGCGTCCATCGGGCCGATCCTGGAGGCACTCGAGGAGCAGGTGGTGCTGCTGCGCCTGCTCACGGAGATGGAGCAGGACGCCCACGGGGTGTCCGTGCGGATCGGGTCCGAGAACGCCGGATCGCTCGCGGACACCTCGGTGGTCGCGGCCGCCTACGGCCCCGGCGCCGTGGCGAAGCTCGGCGTCATCGGTCCGACCCGGATGGACTATCCGGGCACGATGGCCGCCGTCCGGGCGATCGCCCGCTATCTCTCCCGCATCCTGACCACCTGACGCGCCTCCGCGCGTCCCGGCGGGCCCCGTCCCGCATCGCCCCACGTCCCGCTCTCCCCGAGAGGAATCCCCACCGTGACCGACCACTACGAGACGCTCGGCGTCAGCCGTGACGCCAGCACCGAGGAGATCCGCCGCGCCTACCGCAAGCTCGCGCGCACCCACCACCCGGACGTCAACCCCGACCCGGAGGCGGCCGAGCAGTTCAAGCGCATCTCCCACGCCTACGAGGTGCTCTCGGACGAGGGCCGGCGCCGGGCCTACGACACGACGGGCAATGAGAACGGCCAGGCCGGCTTCCCGGGCGGCTTCGGCGGGGCGGGCGGCTTCGGGGGCTTCGCCGACATCTTCGAGACCTTCATGAACGCCGCCGGCCAGGGCGGCCGCGGCGGCCCCGCCAGCCGCGCCCGCCGCGGCCAGGACGCCCTGGTGACCGCGCGGATCGACCTGCGCGACGCCGTCTTCGGCGGCGAGCAGACGATCGAGCTGGACACGGCCGTGCGCTGCGAGCGGTGCGAGGGCTCGTGCTGCGAGCCCGGCACCCAGCCGGAGACCTGCCAGACCTGCCACGGCCACGGCATGATCCAGCGCCCCGTGCGGTCGCTGCTGGGCACCGTCATGGCCACCGAGGCCTGCCCCGCCTGCCAGGGGTTCGGCACCGTCATCCCGACGCCCTGCCACGAGTGCGACGGGCAGGGCCGGGTCCGCACCCGGACGCCGCTGACCCTGCGCATCCCCGCGGGCGTGGACGACGGCACCCGCATCCACCTCGCCGGCCGCGGCGAGGCCGGCCCGGGCGGCGGCCCGAACGGCGACCTCTACGTGGAGATCGCGGTCCGCCCGGACGAGACCTTCCGCCGCGAGGGCGACCACCTGGCCACCACCGTGACCGTCCCCATGGCCGCCGCGGCCCTGGGGACCACCGTCACGCTGGACACCCTGGACGGCAAGCAGTCCGTCAGCCTGGACCCGGGTGTGCAGTCCGGCCACGTCGAGGTCCTCCACGGCCTGGGCGTCGGCCGCCTGCGCGGGCAGGGCCGTGGCGACCTCAAGGTGGACGTGGTGGTCACCACGCCCACCGACCTGGACGACGAGCAGCGCCAGCTCCTGGAGCGCCTGGCCGAGGTGCGCGGCGAGGAGGTCGTGCACGGCGCACCCCAGGCCAAGGGCATGTTCGCCCGGCTGCGGGAGAACCTGAGGAACCTGTGACCGCCCCCCTGTTCCACCTCGAGCCGGGCACCCTGGCCGGCGCGAGCGCCGGCGCGGAGGTCGTCTTCGGCGGCCCCGAGGCCCGGCACGCCGCCGCGGCCATGCGCCTGGCCCCCGGGGAGGCCGTGCTCCTGGCCGACGGGTCGGGCACGCTCGGCCACGGCACCGTGCTCGCGGCCGCCCCGGACGCGGTGTCCGTGCGGCTGGACGCGGTGGCGGAGGAGCCGGCGCCCGCCCCGGCGCTCGTGCTCGTCCAGGCCCTCGCCAAGGGCGACCGGGACCTCATGGCGGTCCAGGCCGCCGTCGAGCTCGGCGTGGACGCCGTGGTGCCCTGGGAGGCGGAGCGCTCGATCGTCCGCTGGAAGGGCCCCAAGGCCGCCAAGGCCCGCCGGAAGTGGGCGGACACGGCCCGCGCGGCCGCCAAGCAGGCGCGTCGCACCCGGGTGCCCGCGGTCCGAGACCACGTCTCCGGGACGGCGGTCGCCGGGCTGGCCCGGGACGACGACGGCGGCCGGCTCGTCCTCGTGCTGCACGAGGACGCGGACCACGGGGTGTCCGCGGTGCCCGCGGAGCGACTCTCCGCGGCCGCCGAGATCGCCGTCGTCGTGGGCCCCGAGGGCGGGATCGGCCCGGCCGAGCTCGAGGCCTGCGTGGCCGCGGGGGCCGTGCCGGTGCGGCTCGGCCCGCACGTGCTGCGCGCCTCCACGGCCGGCCCCGCCGCCCTCGCCGTGCTCCAGCACCGGCTCGGCCGCTGGTGAGCCCCGGCAGGACGGCGCGCCGACGCCTAGACTGGTCGGGATGTCCCGCCCCCGCGACCCCGAGGTGATCCGCCCCATCGTGACCGTGCCCCCCACGACCCCGACCCCGCCCGCCACCGCGCACGAGGGGGTCGCGTTCGAGTCCGCCGACCTCATGGTCCGCACGCTCGGTCCGCAGGACGCCCTGCTGCGGATCCTCGGCGGCGTGTTCCCCACCGTGGACGTCACGGTCCGCGACCAGCGGCTGGACCTGGCCGGGCCGGTGGCCGAGGTGGCCACGGTGCGGCGCGTCGTCGAGGACCTGCGCTCGATCGCCCGCCGCGACCAGGCCGTCACCCCCGAGGTGATGGGCCAGGTCGTCCACCACGTCCGCGACGCCGCCACCGGGCGCGGCGCGGGTCAGCTGCACCTGGACTCGATCCTCTCGGGCCGGGGCCGCCGCATCCGCGCGAAGACCCTGCACCAGCAGGACTACGTGGAGGCGATCGACCGCTCCACCGTCGTCTTCGGCATCGGCCCGGCCGGCACCGGCAAGACCTACCTGGCGATGGCCAAGGCGGTGCAGGCGCTGCAGGCCAAGGAGGTCAACCGGATCATCCTCACCCGCCCGGCCGTCGAGGCCGGCGAACGGCTCGGCTTCCTGCCCGGCGGGCTCTCCGAGAAGATCGACCCGTACCTGCGCCCCCTGTACGACGCGCTGCACGACATGATCGAGCCCGAGTCGATCCCGCGGCTGATGGAGGCCGGGACCATCGAGGTCGCCCCGCTGGCGTACATGCGCGGCCGCACCCTGAACGACGCGTTCGTGATCCTCGACGAGGCCCAGAACACCACCGGCGAGCAGATGAAGATGTTCCTGACCCGCCTCGGCTTCGGTGCGCGCATGGTCGTCACGGGCGACACCTCGCAGGTGGACCTGCCGCGCGGCACCCAGTCCGGCCTGGCCCAGGCCGTCGAGGTGCTCGAGGGGATCGAGGGACTGGAGATGGTCCGCTTCGACTCCTCGGACGTGGTCCGGCACTCGCTGGTGAGCGCCATCGTGGACGCCTACGACGCCGCCCGCGGCCCCGCGGAGCGGTCCCAGAAGCGAGGAGGGGCCCGCCGTGGCCGTTGAGATCCTGAACGAGTCGGGGATCGAGGTCCCCGAGGACGCGCTGCTGCGCATGGCCCGGCACGTGTACGCGCGCCTGCACGTCCACGAGCGCGCCGAGACGGCCGTGACCGTCGTGGACGCCGCACGCATGGCCGAGCTGCACGAGGAGTGGATGGACCTGCCCGGGCCCACCGACGTGATGAGCCTGCCCATGGACGAGCTGACCCCCGGCTCGCCCGAGGCGCCGGCCGAGGGCGTGCTCGGCGACGTCGTGCTCTGCCCCGAGGTCGCCGCCGAGCAGGCGGCGCGCGGCGGGCACTCCCGTGACGACGAGCTGCTCCTGCTGCTCACCCACGGCATGCTCCACCTGCTCGGGTACGACCACGTCGAGGACGCCGAGCGCGAGGAGATGTTCACGCTCCAGGATCGGCTCGTCTCCGAGGTCCTCGGCCGGCCCGCCCCGGCCCCCACCGTCGAGGATTGACGGCACCGCCCATGCTGACACCCGCCGTCCTCTTCGCCCTCTTCCTGGTCTTCCTCGGCCTGACCTGGACGCTGTCCCTGGCCGAGTCCGCGTTCTCCTACCTCTCCCGGCGGGACGCGGAGGACATCGTCCGCGAGCGGCCCGGCTCCAAGGTCCTGGAGATCGCCCGCGAGCGGGAGAGCCACCTCGGCGCCCTGCGGGTCTGGCGCTTCGTGGCCGAGGCCCTGTCGGCCGTCTGCCTGACCGCGGCCGCCGACGCGGTGGTGGACGACACGTGGCTCGCCGTGGCGATCGCCGCGGTCGTGCTCGTGGGCGTGGCCGCCCTGCTGGGCGTCTGGAGCCCGCGGCCGATCGGCTCCCGCAACGAGGCCGCCGTCGCCCGCCGCCTGGGCGGCCTCGTGTGGGTGCTCCGCCGGGCCCTGGGCCCGCTCGCCGCCCGCCTGGACCGGGACCGGCGCCGTCGCGAGGTCGAGCCGGAGGACGAGGACGACTTCCAGGAGCGCCACCTGCGCGAGTTCGTCGCCCGCGCCCACGACGCGGACGTGCTCGCCGACTCCGAGGCGGAGCTGATCCAGTCGGTGTTCTCCATGAACGACACCATCGTCCGCTCCGTCATGGTGCCGCGCACCGACGTCGTCACGATCGACGCCGACCACACGCTCGGGCAGGCCATGGCCCTGTTCCTGCGCTCCGGCAACTCCCGCATCCCGGTGATCGGCGAGGACGCCGACGACATCCGGGGCATGCTGCACCTCAAGGACGTCACCCGCGCCCTGCACCACGACGGCGCTGCGACCGACACCCCCGTCACCGAGGTCATGCGCGACGTCCGCTTCGTCCCCGAGTCGAAGTCCGTGGCCACCCTCCTGCAGGAGCTGCAGCGCGAGTCCACCCACGTGGCCGTGGTGGTGGACGAGTACGGCGGCACGGCGGGGCTCGTGACCCTCGAGGACCTCATCGAGGAGATCGTCGGGGAGATCTACGACGAGGACGACCACCCGGACCGCCCCGAGGTGGAGTTCGTCGCGCCCGGCGTCTACTCCGTCGACGCGCGCATGGGCATCCACGACTTCCGGGAGGAGTTCGAGCTGCCGGAGGAGGACGAGGACGACGACGTCGACACGGTCGGCGGCCTCCTCGCCAAGGAGCTCGGCCGCGTCCCGATCCAGGGCTCGCGCGTCGTGGTCCAGGGGATCGAGCTCGTCGCGGACACCCTCGAGCCCCGCCGCAACCGGGTCGCGCGCCTGCGCGTCTCCGAGACCCCCGACCGCCCGGTGCGGCTGCGCCGGCGCGAGGAGCAGGCCCACGGCGCCACGCCCGCCGACCCCGTGGCCTGAGCCGGCCGCCCCACCCCACGCCCCGCCTGACAAGGATGACCCCATGACCGATCTCGTCGATCCGGCCCGCGCCGCGGACGGCTTCCGTTCCGGCTTCGTCTCGCTCGTGGGCCGGCCGAACGCCGGCAAGTCCACGCTCACCAACGCGCTGGTGGGGGAGAAGGTGGCGATCACCTCCTCCAAGCCGCAGACCACGCGCCACACCATCCGCGGGATCGTGCACCGCGAGGACTTCCAGCTCGTGCTCGTGGACACCCCGGGTCTGCACCGTCCCCGCACCCTGCTCGGCGAGCGCCTCAACGACCTCGTGGCGGAGACGCTCAACGAGGTCGACGCCGTGGGCATGTGCCTGCCGGCCGACGAGGCGATCGGCCCGGGCGACCGGTTCATCGCCCAGCAGCTCTCCTACCTGCACCGCACCCCGGTGGTCGCCGTGGTGACGAAGACGGACAAGGTGGGCCCGGAGCAGCTCATGGCGCAGCTCGTGGCCGTGACCGCGCTGGGCGACGAGGTCCTCGGGCCGGAGAACGGCGGGGAGGGCTTCGCGGCCGTCGTGCCGGTCTCGGCGGTGGCCGGCCGCCAGGTCGACGACGTCCTGGGCGTCTTCGCGGGCCTGCTGCCGGCCGGGCCGCCCCTGTACCCCGACGGCGAGCTCACGGACGAGCCGGAGGCGGTCATGGTCGCCGAGCTCATCCGGGAGGCGGCCCTGGAGGGCGTGCGCGACGAGCTGCCGCACTCGGTGGCCGTGATGGTCGAGGAGATGTCCCTGCGCGAGGACCGCCCCGCGGATCGGCCCCTCATGGACGTGTGGGCGAACGTCTTCGTCGAGCGGGACAGCCAGAAGGGCATCATCATCGGCAAGGGCGGCTCCCGGCTGCGTGAGATCGGCGCGCAGGCGCGGGCGGGCATCGAGCGCATGCTCGGCACCAAGGTGCACCTGGACCTGCGGGTCAAGGTCGCCAAGGAGTGGCAGCGCGACCCCAAACAGCTCGGCCGACTCGGCTTCTGAGCCCGAGGCCCCGGCCCGGGCGCGCACGCGCCGGAGCGGGCCGCCGTCGTCGTGCGTCACACGGGGACGGCCTCCTGTGGCCCGGCCCACCTCGGTGCTAGGGTCGGGGGCATGTCCCTCCGCCTCGCGACGACAGCGCCGGCCACGGCCCGCCTGCTACTTCCCGGCCGCACGGGGTCCCCGTGCCAGGCCGTGATCCACGCCGCCTGAGCGCATGCGGAGGCAGGACGCCTCCCACCGGACCGGACACCCCGTGCGGAGCCCCTGACCTCCCGGTCCGGCCACCGACCACCCACCTTTCGCGCGCCCGCCGCGCGCACGTCGAGGGAGAACACGCATGAGCGCCCACCTGCAGAAGTCGTCGGGGATGAAGTTCCACAAGTACGTCCCGTTCCAGGACCAGATCGAGGTCGCCCTGCCGGACCGCACCTGGCCGGACAAGGTCATCGAGAAGGCGCCGCTGTGGTGCGCCGTGGACCTGCGCGACGGCAACCAGGCCCTGATCGACCCCATGGGCCCCGAGCGCAAGCTGCGCATGTTCCAGCTGCTCGTCGGCATGGGCTTCAAGGAGATCGAGGTCGGCTTCCCCTCCGCCTCGCAGACCGACTACGACTTCGTCCGCCAGCTCATCGAGGGCGACCACATCCCGGACGACGTCACCATCCAGGTCCTCACCCAGTCCCGTGAGCACCTGATCGAGCGCACCTTCGAGGCGCTCGAGGGCGCCGACCGGGCCATCGTGCACCTGTACAACTCGACGTCGGTGCTGCAGCGCCGCGTGGTGTTCCGGCAGGACGAGGACGGGATCGTGGACATCGCGACCTCCGGCGCGCGCCTGGTGAAGAAGTTCGAGGAGCAGCTCAAGGGCACGCAGATCACCTACGAGTACTCGCCCGAGTCCTACACGGGCACCGAGCTCGAGTTCGCCCGGCGCATCTCGGACGAGGTGGCCACGGTCCTGGAGGCCTCCACCGACCGCAAGATGATCCTGAACCTGCCGGCGACGGTGGAGATGTCCACCCCGAACGTGTACGCCGACTCGATCGAGTGGATGCACCGCAACCTGGAGCACCGCGACTCGCTCATCCTCTCCCTGCACCCGCACAACGACCGCGGCACGGGCGTGGCCGCCGCCGAGCTGGGCTGCCTGGCCGGGGCGGACCGCATCGAGGGATGCCTGTTCGGCAACGGCGAGCGCACCGGCAACGTCGACCTGGTGACGCTGGGCATGAACCTGTACTCGCAGGGCGTCGACCCCATGATCGACTTCTCCGACATGGACCACATCAAGCGCACGGTCGAGTACTGCAACCAGCTGGCCGTGCCCGAGCGCTCGCCGTGGGGCGGCGACCTCGTCTTCACGGCCTTCTCCGGCTCCCACCAGGACGCCATCAAGAAGGGCTTCGAGGCCATGGAGGTCGACGCGAAGGCGGCCGGCACGGACGTGGACGGCATCCCGTGGGCCGTGCCGTACCTGCCCATCGACCCGAAGGACATCGGCCGCTCGTACGAAGCCGTCATCCGCGTGAACTCGCAGTCCGGCAAGGGCGGCGTCGCCTACCTGCTCAAGTCCGAGCACAACCTGGACCTGCCGCGCCGCGCGCAGATCGAGTTCTCCCACGTCATCCAGGATCTGGCCGACGCCCAGGGCGGCGAGGTCTCCGGCGCCGACCTGTGGCGCGTGTTCCAGGACGAGTACCTGCCCGCCGACGCGGCGGAGGCGCAGTGGGGCCGCTACCGGCTCCGCTCGGTCTCCTCGGCCTCCGGCGAGGACGGCGCGTTCCGGATGGAGGCCGAGCTCGAGGTCGACGGCGTCACGCAGACCCGCGCGGCGCAGGGCAACGGCCCGATCGACGCGTTCCTGCGCATCCTCGGCGAGGAGGGCGTGGACGTCCGCGTGCTCGACTACTCCGAGCACGCACTGTCCGAGGGCGGCGCGGCCATGGCCGCCGCCTACGTGGAGGCGGCCGTGGGCGACCGTGTCCTCTGGGGCGTCGGCCTGGACCACAACACCACCACCGCCTCGCTGAAGGCCGTGGTGTCCGCGGTGAACCGCGCCCTGCGCGCGTGAGCGGCTCCGGCTCCTCTTGGCGGGGTGCGCGGCACGGCGGCTACGCGGCGAACTCGTTCCGCACCGAGGCCATCGTGCTGCGCACCCACCGTCTGGGGGAGGCCGATCGCATCGTCGAGGCGCTCACCCCCGAGCACGGCCTGGTCCGGGCCGTGGCCAAGGGGGTGCGCAAGACGTCCTCCCGGCTGGGCTCGGTGGTGGAGCCGTTCATGCACTCCACGCTCCAGCTCGCGCGCGGCCGGGGCGAGCTGCACACCGTGAGCCAGGCGCAGCTGCTGCACCCGTACGCGACGATGCTGGCCGCCGACTACGACGCCTACACCGTCGCCGGCGCCCTCGCCGAGGCCGTCGAGCGGGTCCCCGCGGTGGACGACGACGGTCGGCGCGCCCAGTACCGCCTCTTCCACGGCGCGCTGGCCGCGCTGGCCCGCGGTGCGCACGACCCACGCCTGATCCTGCACTCGTTCCTGCTGCGCGCGCTCGCCCAGGCCGGCTGGGCCCCCACCTTCGACCGGTGCGCCCGCTGCGGCGCCCCCGGCCCGCACACGGCGCTGCACGTGGGCCTCGGCGGGGCCGTCTGTCCCGAATGCAGGCCACCCGGTGCCGCGCACCCGGCCCCGGAGACCTTCGACCTGCTCTCGGCCCTCGCGGCGGGGGACTGGGCCACCGCGGACGCCTCCGGGGCCCCCGCCCGCCGCGAGGCGGCCGGTATCGTGGCCGCGTACCTGCAGTTCCACGCCGAGCGGCGCCTGGTGTCCCTGTCCGTCCTGGACCAGGACCTCGGCCTCCCCGCCCCGCGCGTCGAGAGGAGACCATGAGCGCCGACCGAGCCCCGCAGTCCCCGCCGCCGCACCCCTCGGGTGCGGTCGCCCCGCGGATCGACCCGCGTTTCGTGCCCCGGCATGTGGCGATCGTGATGGACGGCAACGGACGGTGGGCCAACCAGCGCGGCCTGCCGCGCACCGAGGGCCATCGGGCCGGCGAGGCGGCGCTGCTGGACGTCGTCGCCGGGGCGGTGGAGCTGGGGATCGGCCACGTGTCCGCGTACGCGTTCTCCACGGAGAACTGGCGGCGCTCGGCGGAGGAGGTGCGCTTCCTCATGGGCTTCTCCCGGGACGTGCTGCGCCGGCAGCGGGACACCCTGCACTCGTGGAACGTGCGGATCCGGTGGAACGGGCGGGCCCCGCGCCTCTGGACCCCCGTGATCCGGGAGCTGCAGGAGGCCGAGGAGCTCACTCGCCACAACACCGGCACCACCCTGCACATGTGCGTGAACTACGGCAGCCGGGCCGAGATCCTGGACGGCGTCCAGGCGATCGCCGAAGAGGTCCGGGCCGGCCGGATGCGGCCGGGGGAGATCAGCGAGGACGTCATCACCCGCTACCTCGACCGCGGCTTCCGCACGGGTCAGGACGTCGACGTCGTCCCGGACGTGGACCTGTTCCTGCGGACCTCGGGGGAGCAGCGCCTGTCCAACTATCTGCTGTGGCAGTCCGCCTACGCGGAGCTGCTGTTCCTGGACGTGCTGTGGCCGGACGTCGACCGGCGGACCCTGTGGGCCGCCGTCGAGACCTACGCCCGACGGGACCGCCGCTACGGCGGCGCCGTGGACACCCCTCAGCCGGCGCCGTCGTCCGGCGCGCCGGACTCGGCCTCGGACGCCGACGGCGGCGCGTAGGCCCCCAGCCACGTGAGCGTCGCGGCACCGGCCGCCTCGCGCACCGACGCGGGGGAGGCGAACACGTCGTGCAGCGCGTCGGGGAGCCGGTGGACGGTCACCCGGTCGCCGAGCCGCAGGGAGCGGCGGGCCATGGCGTCGGGGTCCAGGACGATGTCCGAGGTCAGCATCGCCTCGGCGTAGGACGTGCCCCGATGCCCGCGCGCGGAGACGAGCACGAGGATCGGCACGGTGACGTCGAGCCGCCCGGCCACGGCCCGGTGCCCCGAGAGGACCGCGCTCAGCCAGGCGGCCGGCACCTCGAACGCGTGCGGGGGACGCCAGAGCGGGTGCAGGTCCCATTCGCCCTCGGCCTGGTCCGAGAGGGTGCGCCAGTAGTGGTCGATGCGCGGCAGTGTGAGCACGGCGTAGGGCTTCATGGCGGAGACGGGCCCCACGATGGACTTCGCCAGCAGGCGCACCCCCGCGCTGCCCTGCATCTCCAGCCACGGGCTGTTGAGCACGAGCGCGGCGAGGCGGCCGGGATTCCGGTCCGCCCACAGCGCGGCGATCAGCCCGCCGGTGGAGTGCCCCATGAGGATGGGCGGCAGCGGATGATCCTGGGCGATGGTCTCGAACGCGGCCTCGAGGTCCGCGTCGTAGCGGGTCAGGTCGTCCGTCCAGCCGGGCGTCTGTCCCGCGCGCAGCGAGCGGCCGTAGTGGCGGAGGTCGACGGCGTGGAAGGCGTAGCCGGCGGCCTCGAACGCGTGGGCGAGCGGGGCGTTGTAGAAGTAGTCGCTCCAGCCGTGCACCGAGAGGATGGGCCGCCGGGCCGGGTCACGGGGGGCGTCGGTGCGCGGACGCACCACTGTGACAAGGTTCTGTCCTTGTTCATCGGTGTCGAGGCCGAGGGTGCATCGTTCGAAGCCCGGCAGCCCGTCCGGGACCCAGCCCAGGCCCGGCGGATCGTCGAGGAACGGGCGGGTGTCCTCCTCCGTCGGTCCGCCGGCGGGTGCGCCGTGCGGGGCGGAGGGGTCCGGGGGCGGCGGCTGGAGCGGGTCACGGGCCATCCGACCACTCTAGGAGGACCCCGGACGGGCGGGAGGCCCGTGCGAGGATGGGGGCATGCAGCTGCCTGATCCCAAGTCCGCCGTCGACGGCCTCCTGACCTCCCGTGCGCCTCGCCTGTACCCGCCCTTCTTCCGTGCCGTGTTCGGCGGCATGGACGCGGAGCGGGCGCACCATCGGGGCTTCGACGCGATCCGGCTGGTCGAGCGCACCGGGGCGTCCGCCGCCCTGCGCGCCGCCTTCCGCCCGGACCCGATGCTCGCGCGCACGGTCATGGGCCTGCGGTTCCCGACGCCCTTCGGCCTGGCCGCGGGGTTCGACAAGGACGGCCGGGGGACCGCCGCTCTGGCCGACCTCGGGTTCGGCCACATCGAGGTCGGCACGATCACGGCGCAGCCGCAGCCCGGCAACCCGCAGCCGCGACTGTTCCGTCTCGTGGACGACCGGGCGCTGGTCAACCGCATGGGCTTCAACAACGACGGCGCGGCGGCCGTCGCCCCCCGCCTGGCGCGGACCCGGCAGACACTGGAGCGCCGCTTCGGCCCGGCCCGGCCGGTCCTGGGCGTGAACATCGGCAAGACCAAGGTGGTCCCCCTCGAGGACGCGGCGGACGACTACCGGGCCTCGACCCGCCTGCTCGCGCCCCACGCCGACTACCTGACGGTCAACGTGTCCTCGCCGAACACGCCGGGGCTGCGCCAGCTGCAGGAGATCGACGCGCTGGAGCCGATCCTCACGGCGGTGCGCGAGGAGGCCGACCGTGCGGTCCCGGACCGTCGCGTGCCGCTGACCGTGAAGATCGCCCCGGACCTGGCGGACGACGACGTGCGCGCCGTCGGGGCGCTCGCCGAGCGCCTCGGGCTCGACGGCGTCATCGCGACCAACACGACCGTCTCCCGGGAGGGTCTGCGCACCCCGCGTGCCGACGTGGACGCCCTGGGCGCGGGCGGCCTGTCCGGCGCCCCGCTCCAGGAGCGGTCGATGCGGGTGCTGGAGGTCCTGCGGGCGGCGCTGCCGACGGGCACCGCCGTCGTCAGCGTGGGCGGGGTGACGGACGCCGACGACGTCCAGGCCCGGCTCGACGCGGGCGCGGACCTCGTCCAGGGCTACACCGCGTTCCTCTACGAGGGCCCGTTCTGGGCCGGCCGGATCACCGCCGGGCTGGCCCGGTCCCTGCGGGGCTGACGGTCTGCTCGCCGGGGACGCGACGGCCCGGACCCACCGGGGTCCGGGCCGTGGCGCGGTGTCGTGTCAGGCGGGGTACTCGCCCCGCTTGACCTGGGGCTTGGGCAGACGCAGGCGGCGGAACTGCAGGGCCCGCATGATGCCGTAGAAGCCGGTCCCGGACTCCGGCGTGCCGAAGCGCTCCGTGAGGCCCTTCTTGATGTGCCGGCTGACCAGGAAGCTCTCGATGAGCACGAGGGCCACGAGGACGTACAGGCTGATCATCAGGATCAGCTGCGCCTCGCGGCCGGGGATGAACATGAGCAGGACGTAGGCGAAGACGACGGGCATGAGCCACTCGCCGATGCCGGTGCGTGCGTCCACGTAGTCACGGACCCAGCGCTTCTGCGGTCCCTTGTCGCGCGCCGGGAGGCCGCGCTCGTCCCCGGTCTCCAGCGCGGCGCGCTGGCGCATCCGCTCCTGGGCCATCGCCTGACGCTCGGCCTTGCGGGCCGCCTTGCGATCCTCGGGGACCAGGGTGCGACGGCGCGCGGCCTCCTGGTCGCGGCGCCGCGGAGTCGGGCCCTTCTTGCCCTGCGAGCGGTCGCGCGGCCCGGCCTCGGCCACGGCGGCGCCCTCGGCGGGAGCGGCCGAGGAGCCGTGAGTCGAGGGGGCGGGCGCGGTCTCGGGGGTCTTGTCTCGCTTGAACACCCCTCCAGTCTAGTGGTGGGGCGCGTCCGGCCCGCCCGGAGGCGCGGCCCTCGGCTCGGCCGCCGTCTACGCTGGCCGTCATGACTGACATCACCTCCCGTGCGCCGCAGGACGCGGCCCTCGTCTCCGCCGTCCGTGAGGCCGTCGAGGCCCGTTTCCCGACGACCCTCCAGACCCTCACCGACCTCGTGGCGATCCCGGGCATCGCCTGGGACTCCGCGGACCGCACCCAGCTCGAGCGGTCCGCCGAGGCCGTCGCGGGCCTGCTGCGCGAGGCGGGCCTGCAGGAGGTGGAGATCGTGACCGAGACCCGCGACGACGACCGGCCCGGTGGGCCGGCGGTGATCGGCGAGAAGCCCGGCGCCTCTGACAAGCCCACCGTCTTGTTGTATGCCCATCACGACGTGCAGCCGATCGGGGACGAGGACCTCTGGGACACCCCGCCGCTCGTGGCCACCGAGCGCGGCGGGCGGCTGTACGGCCGCGGCGCCGCCGACGACAAGGCCGGCATCATGGTCCACCTCGCCGCCCTCGCCGCCCTGCGGGACGTCCTGCCCGACGCCGGCGTCGGCGTCCGCGTCTTCATCGAGGGCGAGGAGGAGGCCGGCTCGCCCACCTTCCGCACCTTCCTGGAGAAGCACCGGGCGCGCCTCGACGCCGACGCGATCGTGGTCGCGGACTCGTCCAACTGGGCCGTGGGGGAGCCAGCGCTGACCACCTCCCTGCGTGGGCTGGTGGACGGCACGGTGACCGTCCGGGTGCTCGACCACGCCGTGCACTCCGGCATGTTCGGCGGGCCGGTCCTGGACGCCGTCGTCCTGCTCTCGCGGCTGATCGCCACGCTCCACGACGCGGACGGCGCGGTCGCCGTGCCCGGCCTCGAGCCGCGGCAGACCGCGGGCCTGGACTACCCCGAGGACGTCTTCCGTGCGGACGCGGGCGTGCTGGACGGGGTGACCCTGGCCGGCCGCGGCCCGGTCGCGGACCGGCTGTGGAACGCTCCCGCGCTGAGCATCATCGGGATCGACGCGCCCTCGGTCGCGGAGTCCTCGAACACGATCCAGCCCGCCGCGCGCGCGAAGTTCTCGCTGCGCCTGGGCCCCGGCATGGACCCCGCGGAGGCCTTCGAGGCGCTGCGCACCCACCTGGAGGCGCAGTCCGCGGCGGTGCTCGGCGCGGAGATCACGGTCACCGCGGGGGAGTTCGGCCAGCCGTTCACGACGGACACCTCGGCCCCCGCCACGGCCGCGATGATGGCCGCCCTGGAGGACGCCTGGGGCGTCGAGCCCCGGGCGATCGGCATGGGCGGCTCCATCCCGTTCACCGCGGACCTCGCCGAGGTCTTCCCGGAGGCCACCCTCCTCATCACGGGCGTGGAGGACCCGGACACGCGGGCGCACTCGGCCAACGAGTCGCTGCACATCGACGACTTCAAGCGGGCCGTCGTGGCCGAGGCGCTCTGGCTCGCGCGGCTGTCCGCGTGAGTGCCGCCCGGCCCGTCGGTGCGGCGGGCCGGGAATGCCCCGTGGGCGGCTAGTGTTGTCCGGGAGACCACACGCGCGTGACGGCCCCGTCCGCGCCCCATGATCTGAGGAGGTCACGATGGCTCTGTCCGCAGAGGAGACCGGCGTCGAGATCGGCGCGACCCAGGACGCCGAGGGCCTGCCCCCGCACGAGGTCGAGCTGACCGACGTGGCGGCCGGCAAGGTGCGCTCGCTGCTCGAGCAGGAGGGCCGCACGGACCTGCGGCTGCGCGTCGCCGTGCAGCCGGGCGGCTGCTCGGGCCTGATCTACCAGCTCTACTTCGACGAGCGCGTCCTCGACGGCGACACCGTCCGTGACTACGACGGGGTCGAGGTGATCGTCGACAAGATGAGCGTGCCCTACCTCATGGGCGCGACCATCGACTTCGAGGACACCATCTCGAAGCAGGGCTTCACGATCGACAACCCCAACGCAGGCGGCTCGTGCGCCTGCGGCGACTCCTTCCACTGATCTGCGGGCGCCCGGAGCGCCACGGACCGCGAACCGGCGGGTCGGCCTCGGCCGGCCCGCCGTCGTCGTGCCCGGGCACCGCGCCCAGGATGCTCGGACCCGACTCCCAGACACGATCGGCACGTGTCACGGTGCGGAGAATCCGCGTGTTTCGGCTTAGACTGGCTCTGAATCATCAGGGCATACCCGTGCTCCCTGCGAGGACGCTGCGAGAAGCCGCCGAATCGCCGGGGGAGCGGGGACGCCCCTCGCACACGAGATGAAGAGGAAGGCCGTCTGTGAGAGCACAGAATGACGCCGGACGTCGGACCCGCCGCCGCTGGACCGCCGGTGCCGTGGGCACCACGGCGCTCCTGGTGCTGACCGGCTGTTCGGCAGAGGTCCAGCGCGGCTGGTACCCCGGCACCCGGGACACCACCAACCACAACGCCCAGCTCACCGACCTGTGGGTGAACTCCTGGATCGCGGCCATGGTCGTCGGTCTGCTGGCCTGGGGCGCCATGATCTGGTGCATGGTGGCGTACCGCCGCCGCAAGAACGACCAGGGCTTCCCGAAGCAGACGGCCTACAACGTGCCGCTCGAGACCATGTTCACGGCCATCCCGATCCTGATGGTCTTCACTTTCTGGGGCTTCACCGACCGCGTCCAGACCGAGGTCGACCGCCCCGTGGACGACTCGCCGCTGACCGTCACCGTGTACGGCAAGCAGTGGTCCTGGGACTTCAACTACTCCTACGAGCAGGAGAACGGCGAGGTCATCGAGGCCCACTACTCCGGCATCCAGGCCCAGCTGGACGGCACCGAGGGCGTGCGTGACACCCTTCCGGTCCTGTACCTGCCGAACGACGTGCCGGTGCACTTCGAGCTGAAGTCCCGTGACGTGGCCCACTCCTTCTGGATCCCGCAGTTCCTCCAGAAGCGTGACATGGTGCCCGGCAAGACCAACCACCTGTACCTGACCCCCCAGGAGCTGGGCAGCTACGACGGCAAGTGCGCCGAGCTGTGCGGCGAGTCCCACTCCGAGATGCTCTTCAACGTGGAGGTCGTCGACGAGGCGGAGTTCGTCCAGCGCCTCGAGGAGATGGAGCCGGGTCAGGTGGGCGACGAGTACAGCCGCAATCCCAACAACAACCCTGACGGCGCCGGGACGATGGAGCGCGATCTCCAGACCCCCCGCGGTGGAGGTAGCCACTGATGACCACTTACGAGTACGCAACGGATGAGGTGCGCTCACAGGCGCAGCCTCGTGTGGTGCCCCGTTCGCTGGGCAAGATCGTCGTCAGCTGGCTGACGACGACCGACCACAAGGTGCTCGGGTACATGTACCTGATCACGTCCTTCGTCTTCTTCTGCATCGGCGGCGTCATGGCCCTCATGATCCGCGCGGAGCTCTTCGAGCCCGGCATGCAGATCCTGCAGACGAAGGAGCAGTACAACCAGCTGTTCACCATGCACGGCACGCTCATGCTGCTCATGTTCGCGACCCCGCTCTTCACGGGCTTCGCCAACGTGCTGGTGCCGCTGCAGATCGGTGCTCCGGACGTGTCCTTCCCGCGTCTGAACGCCTTGGCGTTCTGGTTCTTCCTGTTCGGCTCGCTCATCGCGACCGCCGGCTTCCTCACCCCGCAGGGTGCGGCCTCGTTCGGCTGGTTCGCCTACGCCCCGCTCTCCAACACCACGTACTCGCCGGGCGTCGGCGGTGACCTCTGGGTGTTCGGTCTGGTCCTCCAGGGCTTCGGCACGATCATGGGCGGCGTCAACTTCATCACCACGATCCTGACGATGCGTGCTCCTGGCATGACGATGTGGCGCATGCCGATCTTCACCTGGAACACGCTCATCACCGGCATCCTGATCATGGTGGCGTTCCCGCCGTTCGCCTCCGCGCTCTTCGCGCTGGGCCTGGACCGTCGCTTCGGCGGCCACATCTTCAACCCGGAGAACGGCGGCGCCATCCTGTGGCAGCACCTCTTCTGGTTCTTCGGCCACCCCGAGGTGTACATCATCGCCCTGCCGTTCTTCGGCGTCGTGTCGGAGATCATCCCGGTGTTCTCCCGCAAGCCGATCTTCGGCTACAAGTCCATCGTGTTCGCGACGACGGCGATCGCCGCGCTCTCCGTGACGGTGTGGGCGCACCACATGTACGTGACCGGCGCCGTGCTCCTGCCGTTCTTCTCCGTGATGACCATGCTCATCGCGGTCCCGACCGGCGTGAAGTTCGTGAACTGGATCGGCACCATGTGGCGCGGTTCGATCACCTTCGAGACCCCGATGCTGTGGACGCTCGGCTTCATGGTCACCTTCCTGTTCGGTGGCCTGACCGGCGTCATCCTGGCGTCGCCGCCCCTGGACTTCCAGGTGTCCGACACGTACTTCGTCGTGGCGCACTTCCACTACGTCGTCTTCGGCACCGTGGTGTTCGCGATGTTCGCCGGCTTCTTCTTCTGGTGGCCGAAGTTCACCGGCAAGATGCTGAACGAGCGTCTCGGCAAGATCCAGTTCTGGATGCTGTTCGTGGGCTTCCACGGCACGTTCCTGATCCAGCACTGGCTCGGTGTCATCGGCATGCCCCGTCGCTACGCGGACTACATGGTGGAGGACAGCTTCCAGGCGATGAACGCGTTCTCCTCGGTGTTCTCCTTCGTTCTCGGCGCGTCGCTGATCCCGTTCTTCTGGAACGTCTACATCACCTCGCGCTATGGCAAGAAGGTCACCGTGGACGACCCGTGGGGCTTCGGCGCCTCGCTCGAGTGGACCACTTCGTGCCCGCCGCCGCGGCACAACTTCCACTCCCTGCCGCGCATCCGCTCCGAGCGTCCGGCGCTGGATCTGCACCACCCGGAGCTCTTCCCGCACTCGCCTCAGAACACGTCTGAGGCCTTCGGAGAGAAGGTCGCCCAGTGAAGGTCGCAGCCAACATCTTCTGGATCATCGGCCTGTTCTTCATCGCAGCCGCCACCCTCTACGGGTTCTGGGTCGAGTGGACCGAGTGGGCAGGCATCCCGGCCATCTACGCCGTGGGCGGGATGTCCTGGATGATCGCCTGGTACCTGCGGGCCGCCGAGCACAAATACGGCGTCGGCCCTGCAGATGACGAGGACGGTCAGATCGTCGAGTACGCCGGCACCTACGGCACCTTCGCTCCCTGGAGCTGGTGGCCCCTGGGCCTCGGCCTGGGCTGCGCGATCATCGTGACCGGCCTGGCCGTCGGCTGGTGGGTCTTCATCATCGGCATCGTCGCCGCCGCCTACTTCACCTTCGGGTGGGTCTACGAGTTCTCTCGGGGCAAGTACGCCCACTGACCCGGCCGTCGTTCCCACGCCGCAGGCCGGATCCCCTCGGGGGTCCGGCCTGCGGCGTTTCCCTGGGAGCTGAGTACGGCCAGCCCGCCGTTGTAGCAGCCGGCCTTCCGCTCGACGTACACCGCGGCGACGGAACTCCACGACCTGTCTCGCCGCGTCGGGGGAAGCGGGAGCCGTGCACCATGAGCGCGCGTGCCGCGCAGCGGCGCTGGGCAGGCCACCCGACGTCGGCGCGGGCGTCGGCAGCCGCCCAGAGGGGTCGGGCGGCGATGCCCTGACCCCTGCACGGCCGGGGAGTGGGCCGCACGACTGCCCGTGCCGGTGTCGGCGACCGCGCGGCGCTCACCCGCCGCTCCGGGCGAGCGGAGACCGCCGCGTCGTGTGGCAGGAGGGCATGAGGCCGCTGACAGCCATGGGGCCGGCCAGGCCCGGGGAGCGTCACCACCGGGGTAGGGGGCCGACGGTGGTCGTCGTGTCCCGCCCCCCCCCATCGCCGACACCTCGCGTCGCTGGGCCTCGCAGATGCTCGCCCGATCGAGACCACCACCGTCGCGGTGGCAGGCCGGTTCGTCCTCCCGCGCCTCGGTCCGGGACAGGCGGGTGTGCCGGGCGGTCGCTGAGTCGCAGGTCGGTGCACCCCACCCGGCCCCGCTCTCACACGCGACGACAGGTCCGGCTTCACCGTGAGGCCGTCAGAGCTCCGCGCGCCACCGCTAGGGGGTCGGCCCGTGTCCCACAGCTTGCAGGTGCACGGTGCGCCTCGGCCTGCGGCGGCGACCCGCTGAGGCGTCTGGCGCCGGTCTTTCCCTGCCGGGGTGGGCACGCAGGCGGAGGATTCCGGCCCGGTGCCGGTACGTTCGACCGTGTCCGGGCGCAGCTGGTGGTGGGCGGGCGCAGCGGACGGTACAGAGGGCAGTGGTGTGCGTGGGCGAGGCCCATGCGCGGACCTCCCTCCGAGGACGAGCGGATGTCGCAGCGCCCACCCGTGGTGGGGCGCCACCTCATCGACTCTGAGCGCACGTGGGAGGAGAGCCGCTTGAGTGTCAAGGGCCATTGAGTTCTG
>NZ_JXSP01000148.1:0-11064 GCF_000946635.1 Micrococcus sp. MS-ASIII-49 | reverse complement strand
TGCAGATCGGCCGCTACCGGCTCGTGGACGCCGCCCCTCCCGCCGAGGGCCTGCCGCCGCTGCGCCTCGTGGTCTCCCCGCGGACCGAGCAGCGGGCCCTCCGGGCCCTTGCCCCCCAGCCGGCCATGATGGCCACGTTCATCGACGCCTACGGGCCATACCCATTCGAGGACTACACCGCGGTCGTGGCCGACGAGGAGCTCGAGATCCCGCTCGAGGCCGCGAGCATGTCGCTGTTCGGCACCAACCACCTGGACGGCTCGTGGGAGTCCGAGCGGCTGATCGCCCACGAGATGTCCCACCAGTGGTTCGGCAACGCCGTGACCCTGGGCCGCTGGTCCGACCTGTGGCTGCACGAGGGCTTCGCCTGCTGGTCCGAGTGGCTGTGGGCCGAGGCCTCGGGGCGGTCCAGCATCACCTCGATGGCGCGGCGGGCCTGGCAGAAGCTGGCCGCGCACCCGGTGGAGCAGGCGCTGGCCGAGCCCGGGCCGGAGGAGATGTTCGAGGACTGGGTGTACAAGCGCGGCGCGCTCACCGTGGAGGCGCTGCGGCACCTGCTGGGCACGGACCTCTTCGGCTCCATGCTGCGCGCCTGGGTGCGGGAGCACCGGTTCGGCACCGTCGACTCCCTGGGGCTGCGCACGCACGTGCACGCGTGGGCCCCGCACGCCGGGGTGAGCCGAGCGCAGGTGGACGAGCTCTTCGACGCGTGGACGCTGCGGCCCGAGCTGCCGCCGTTCCCGGGCTGAGGCGCCCGCGCGGTCGACTCAGCGGCCCCGCAGCGCCAGCGCCCCGAGGAGACCGCCCGGCAGCCGGTCGGTGAGGTCCACCAGCACGACGTCGGCCGGCACGGTCAGTGCGTCGACGGCGGCGGGGTCGCCCGTGAAGCCGGTGCCGGCGGCCTTCACGAGCGCCTCCTTCCGCGTCCACAGCCGGGCCCGCGCGGCGGGCCTCTCGGGGGCGGGAAGCTCCCGCACCCGGGCGCGCTCCGCCGTCGAGAAGCCCACCCCGCCCAGGCCGTCCTCGTCCGCGAAGGCCGCGGCGTCCGCCCGCTCGACGTCCACCCCGAGGCCGAGCCCGTCGGCGGGCCGTGCCGGCGCCCACCACGCCCCGATCCGAGCCCGGTCCTCAGTGCCGGGCATCCGGACGCGCGTGAACGAGACGAGGGCGACCCGGCCGGGGGGCAGGCCGGTCAGCGCGGGGACGCCGTGCGCGGCCGAGCCGCAGCGCGGGCAGGCGTGCCGGAGCCCGAGCGGCCCCACCGGCACGCCCCAGGCCGCCGTCAGGGCGGTGCGCACCTGACCGAGCAGCGCGGAGACGGCGTCGGCCGCCCCCGCCGAGGCGGGGACGGCCGAGGTCAGGCCCCACGGGCCGGTCGCGACGGACACGGTCAGCGCTGGACCGCCCCGTGCCGCTGCGCCGCGAGCGCGGTGGCCGCGGCGCGGGCCTCGGAGACCTCCTCCGCGGTGAGCGTGCGGTCAGGGGCGCGGAAGCGCAGGGAGAACGCGAGGGACTTCCGCCCCTCCGGCACGCCCGCGCCCCGGTAGACGTCGAACAGCTCGACGGCCTCGAGCAGCTCCCCGGCACCCTCGGCGAGGGTCGCGCGCACGTCCCCGGCCACGACGGCCTCGTCCACCACGAGCGCCACGTCCTGCGTGCTCACGGGGAACGTGGACAGCGGTGCGGCGACCACGATCTCGGGGGCCGCGGCGCACAGCGCGTCCAGGTCCAGCTCCCACACGCTCGTGCGGGCGGGCAGGTCCTCGGCCTCGAGCCACTGCGGGTGCAGCTCGCCGGCGACGCCCACCACCCGGTCCCCGTGCTCGGTCACGACGACGAGCTCGGCCACCCGGCCCGGGTGGAACGCGTGGTGCCGGCCCTGCCGGACGGTCAGCTCGACGCCGAGGACGTCGGCCACGTCGAGGGCCCCGGCGATCGCGTCCTGCCAGTCCACCGGGCGGGGGTCGTGGTCCGGCCCGGGCGCCGAGTCGTGCCCGGCGTACAGACCGGCCACGTGCCACGGCTGAGCGGGGATGCCGGCCTCGAGGTCGGCGAGGACCTCGGCGGAGGGGTGGACCGCGCGCGGGGGGATCGTCGCCGAGCCCAGCTGCGCGCCGGGCAGGAAGACCAGCCCCATCTCGTACAGCGCCAGATCGCGGAAGCCGCGTCCGAGGTTGCGGCGCGCGGTCTCGACGAGGCCCGGCAGCAGCGACAGGCGCAGGTACCGGTACTGGGAGGCGATCGGATTGGCCAGGGCCACCATCGCCAGGGCCTGGCCCTGCGCGTCCGAGTCCGCCCCGAAACGCCGGTTCTGCTCCTCGGAGACGAACGGGTAGGCCAGCACCTCGGTGAGTCCCGCGGCCGCGAGCGCCGCCGACACGCGGCGACGCTGGGCCTGGCGGCGGGTGAAGCCGCGGCCCGGCGGGGCCACGGGCACCACGGAGGGGATCGCGTCGTAGCCGCGCAGGCGCGCGACCTCCTCGGCGAGGTCCTCGGGGATGCGCAGGTCCGTGCGCCACGACGGCGCGGTCACGGTCAGCCGCGGGGCGACGTCGGCGGCGGCCTCGGCGACGGTCACCTCGGCCCCCAGGGCCCGCAGCGTCACCACGACCTCGTCGGTCGTGTACGCCACGCCCACCAGGGCGGAGGGGAAGTCGGCGGCCATCTCGACGACGGCCGGCTGCGGCCGCGTCCCGACGTCGGTGACCCCGGGCTCGGCGGTGCCGCCGGCGAGCTCGACGAGCATCTGGACGGCCCGCTCGGCCGCCTCGTCGGCGATCTCCCAGTCGACGCCGCGCTCGTTGCGCTTCGACGCCTCCGAGGGCAGGCGGTGCCGGCGCCGCGTACGCGCGATCGACACGGGGTCGAAGTTCGCGGACTCGACCACGATCGTGGTGGTGGCGTCCGTGACCTCGGTGGCGGCCCCGCCCATGACGCCCGCCAGGCCGATGGGGCCGGAGTCGTCCGTGATGAGCAGGTCCTCCGCGTCGAGCTCGCGCTCCTTGCCGTCGAGGGTGGTCAGAGTCTCTCCGGCCCGCGCGCGGCGCACCACGATCTCGCCGGAGAGCGTGTCCGCGTCGTAGAAGTGCAGGGGCTGGCCCAGCTCCCACATGACGTAGTTGGAGATGTCCACCGGCAGGGAGATGGTGCGGATGCCGGCCAGGCGCAGGCGCGCGGCCAGCCACGGCGGGGTCGGGCGGGTCGCGTCCACGCCGGAGACCGTGCGGGCCACGAAGCGGGTGGCCCCGGGCTCGCCGTGGATCGGCGCGTCGTCGTCGATGCGGACGGCCGGGCCGGCGTCGTCGGCCGCGGGCGGGTGGACGGCGGCGGCCGGGTCCGTGAAGGGCACGCCGGTGGCGTGCGCGTACTCGCGCGCGACGCCGCGCATCGAGAACGCGTAGCCGCGGTCGGGCGTCACGTTGATCTCGGCGGCCTCGCCGTGCAGGTCCAGGACGTCCCGGGCGTCGGTGCCCGGCTCGGGGTCGAGCCCGAGGTCGCCGAGCACGATGATCCCGTCCGTGCCGTCGTCGCCCATGCCCAGCTCCGTGCTGGAGGCGATCATCCCGGCCGAGACGTGCCCGTAGGTCTTGCGGGGGCTGATGCGGAAGTCGCCGGGCAGCACCGCGCCGGGCAGGGTCACGACGACCTTGTCCCCGACCTCGAAGTTGTGGGCGCCGCACACGATGCCCTGCACGCCGGAGGGCTCGATGCCCTCGCCGGTGAGCGGCTGGGCGGCGCCCTCGGGAACCACCCGCACGGAGCACCAGTTGATGGTCTTGCCGTTCTTCTGCGGCTCGGGCTGCTTGGAGAGCACCTGCCCGACGACGATCGGGCCCTGCAGCTCGGCGGCCGGACGGTGGACGTCCTCCTCCTCGAGGCCGACGCGGACGAGGTCGGCCATCACGTCCTCGGCACGGTGCTCCGCGGGCACGGGGACGAACTCCCGCAGCCAGTCCAGGGGGATGCGCATGGATCAGACCTCCATTCCGAAGTGCTGGGAGAAGCGGACGTCGCCCTCGATCATGTCGTGCATGTCCGGGACCTCGTTGCGGAACATGAGCGTGCGCTCCACGCCCATGCCGAACGCGAACCCGGAGTACTCCTCCGGGTCCAGGCCCGCGGCGCGCAGCACATTCGGGTGCACCATGCCGCAGCCGCCCCACTCGATCCAGCGGGGCCCGCCCTTGGCGCCGGGGTGCCAGATGTCCAGCTCGGCGCTGGGCTCGGTGAACGGAAAGAAGTTCGGGCGCAGGCGGATGGCCGCCTCGGCCCCGAACATCTGGCGGGCGAAGTACTCGAGGGTGCCGCGCAGGTGGGCCATGGTCAGTCCCTTGTCCACGGCCAGGCCCTCGAACTGGTGGAACACCGGGGTGTGCGTGGCGTCCAGCTCGTCCGTGCGGAAGGTGCGGCCCGGGCACAGCACGTAGGTGGGGGCGCCCCGCTCGAGCAGGGAGCGCATCTGCACCGGGGAGGTGTGGGTGCGCAGCAGCAGGTGGGCCTCGGCCGGGGCCACGAAGAAGGTGTCCTGCATCTCGCGGGCCGGATGGTCCGGCGCGAAGTTGAGGGAGTCGAAGTTGAACCACTCGGACTCGAGCTCGGGGCCCTCCGCGATCTCCCAGCCCATGCCGACGAAGATCTCCGAGACACGGTCCATCGTCAGCGAGAGCGGGTGACGGGCGCCGACGCGGCGGCGACGGACCGCGGTGGTCACGTCCACCGTCTCCTCGCGCAGGATCCGCGCGGCCTGCTCCGCCTCGAGCACCTCGGTGCGGGCGGCCAGGGCCTTGCCCAGGCGGCCGCGTGCGGCGCCCATGAGCTTGCCGGCCTCCGCCTTGCGCTCCTTGGGCAGGGCGCCGATCGCCTTGTTCGCGAGAGTCAGGGGGGCCCGGTCGCCGGTGTGGGCCAGGCGGGCGGCCTTGAGCTCATCGAGGTCCGCCGCGGCCTCGTACGCGGCGAGCGCGGCCTGCACGGCGGCCTCCACCGCCTCCGCGTCCACGGGGGAGATCTCCGCCACGGGCGCGGTGGGTTCCGCGCCGGTCTCGGGGCTGGGTGTCATCAGGGCAACGACCTTCGCATGGGGGACGGTGGGACGCCCGTCAGTCTAGTGTCCGCCCCGGGCGCGCTCGGCCTAGGCTGAGGCGCATGACCGCCCCGGACTCCCTCGACGGCACCGACCCGCTGCTGCGGGGCGTGGGCCTGGACGCGCAGACCCGCTGCGCCCATTACGCCACGGCGCGGGACGTCGTCGCCCTGCGCTTCGCCTGCTGCCCCGCGTACTGGTCCTGCCACCGCTGCCACGCGGAGCTCGCCGACCACCCGGCCGTGCCGGTGCCGGCCGGCGACTTCGACCGGCCGCACGTGCTGTGCGGGGTGTGCCGCACCGAGCTGAGCGTGACCGCCTACCTCGCCCTCGAGGCCGCCGCCGATCCCGCGTGCCCGGCCTGCGGGGCGCCGTTCAACCCGGGCTGCGCCGCCCATGCCCCGCTCTACTTCGACGTCCCCGCGTCCGGGTCCCCCGCCGGTGAGGCCGATCCCGCGGCACAGCCATGACCGCCGCCCCCTCCCGGTCGTCGCCTCCGGCGCGCGTGCGGGCGCGCGGGCTGTGGAACCTGCTGAACCTGGCGACGCCACTGGGGCTGGTGGGCGCCGTCGTCGCCGGCTGCGCGCTGCGGCCCGGGCCGCACGGACTGATCGAGGCCCGCGGCTGGACGCACCGGTTCCCGGGCGGGGCCGCGTTCACGGTCGGCGACGTCGTGTTCACCCGCCCCGGCCTGCGCATGACGCCCGCGCTGTGGCGGCACGAGGCCGGCCATGCGGACCAGTACGCCCTCCTGCTGGGTCTGCCGTTCCTGCCGGCGTACGCGCTCGCGGCGGCGTGGTCGACGTGGCGGACCGGGGACCCGGCGTCGCGCAACGTCTTCGAACGACGCGCGGGCCTGGCCCTGGGCGGCTACGTCGAGCGGCCCGTGGTCCGCGGCCTGCGGCCGCGCCGCTGACGGGCACGGGCGGTCGCGCCGACGCGGACCCGGGGCCCGGGGAGGTCAGTGCAGGGTGCCGCCGGGGACGTCGAGGTCGGGGCCGCCGGCCAGCGCCGTCAGGGCGGCCTCGGCCACCGCGCGCGCCAGGTCGGCCGCGGGCAGCGCCGGGGTGTCCGGCGTCGGGCGGTGCTCGGCGTCCCACGGCACGTGGAGGAAGCCGGCGGCCCGGGCGGTGCCGGGGGCGTCGAGGAGGGCGTACATGACGTGGTTGCACACGAACGCGCCCGCGGACAGGGACGGCTCCGCGGCGACGCCGGCCGCCCGGATCGCGGCGACGGCACGCTTGGCGGGCAGGGTGGCGAACAGGGCCGCGGGCCCGTCGGCGCGCACGGGCCGGTCCACGGGCTGGTCCCCCGCGTTGTCCGGGATCCGGGCGTCCTGCAGGTTCACGGCCACCCGCTCGACCCGGACGGCCGCCGTGCCGCCGGCCAGCCCGACGGCGATCGCCACCTCCGGCCGGACCCGGTCGAGGGCCGCGGTCAGGGCAGACCCGGCCGCGCCGAACGCGCACGGCAGCTCGACCGCCTCGGCCGTCACACCCCGGTCCGCCAGGATGCCCACGGCGTCCCGTGCGGCGGCGGTCGACGGGTTGTGGACATCCCCGCCGAAGGGCTCGAAGCCCGTGAGCAGGACGCGGGTTACCGGGGCGGGTGCAGGGGAGGTCATGGCGACCACGGTAGGCGCGTCTGGGCGCCCGCGCCACGCCCGGACTCGAACACGCTTGCGGGTCGATTCGAACATGTGTTCTACTTCTGGCCATGCGATGGGAAGCGCAGACCCTGCGGTCCGAGGGCGGAGCCCAGCGGGCGACGGCCGGCACACCGGCCGGCTCCGCCGCCCTGCTGCCGCTCTCGGACCTGCAGCGGAGTGTCACCACCCCGGAGTTCGCGGGCGTCACCTTCCATGAGGTGGTCGCCAAGACCGCACTGAACTCGGTGCCGTCCGCCTCGGCAATGCCGTTCCGCTGGACCGTGAACCCGTACCGCGGCTGCACCCACGCCTGCCGGTACTGCTACGCCCGCAGCACCCACACCTTCCTCGAGCTCGATGCCGGAGCCGACTTCGACCGGCAGATCGTCGTGAAGGTCAACGTCGCCGAGGTGCTGCGCGCCGAGCTCGCCCGGCCCACGTGGGGCCGCGAGGCGGTGGCGTTGGGGACCAACACGGACCCGTACCAGCGGGCCGAGGGCCGCTACGCGCTGATGCCCGGGATCATCCGCGCCCTGGCGGATTCCGGCACCCCGTTCTCCGTGCTGACCAAGGGGACCCTGCTCGCGCGGGATGTGCCCCTGCTGCAGGCGGCCTCGCGTCAGGTGCCCGTGCAGGTCTCGCTGTCCCTGGCGATGCTCGATCCCGCCATCGCCGCCGCGGTCGAGCCGGGCACGCCGTCGCCGACCGCACGCCTGCGCCTGATCGAGCGGCTCGCCGCCGCGGGTGCGGACGTCACCGTCATGGCCATGCCTCTGCTGCCGTGGCTCACGGACGGGGACCGCGAGATCGACGCCCTCATGCGCGCGCTGGCGGACGCCGGAGCCGCGCGCGTCATGCCGGGCGCCCTGCACCTGCGGCCGGGCGCGAAGGAGTGGTACCTGGACTGGATCCGCCGTGAGCACCCGGATCTGCTGGCCGGCTACGAGCAGATGTACGCCCGGTCCGCCTACGCGCCCGAGTCGTACCGTCGCATGCTCACCCGGGTGGCCGGGGAGGCCGCCGCACGGCACGGCCTGGCCCGCGGCGGCGCCCACGGCATCCGGCGCGAGGACGGTCCCACGGCCCGGCGCACCCCGGCACCCCGGCCCTCCGCTCCGGCGGCGCAGCCCGCGCTGTTCTGACCGGTCCGCGGGGCGCGGCCGGCCGCGTGTCGACTCAGCGCCCCGCGGAGAACGCCGTGGCGGCGCCACGGAGCACCTCGGCCACGATCGGCCGGTCCGCCGGGATCCAGTCCAGGTGCCGCACGCCCGGCCCGGCGAGCGGCAGCCACGCCAGCAGATCGTGGTCCTGCAGGGCTCGGGGCCTCGCCCCCTCCTCCGCCAGGACGCCCCAGAACACCCGCATCCGGGCGCCGTTGGCCAGCTCCCACCCGGCCGGCTCCGGCGCCGCCACCTCGGGGCCGAGCCGCACGGCGACCCCGAGCTCCTCCCGACACTCCCGCAGCAGCGCCTCCTGGGCACCCTCCCCCGGCTCGACCTTGCCCCCGGGGAACTCCCAGAGTCCCCGCAGCGCGGCGGGCGCGCTGCGGCGGGCCGCCAGCAGGCGGGTCGGCGCGGCCGCATCGTCGAGCAGCGCGAGCCCCACGACCAGCCGCGGTCGCGCACCGTCCCGGGGCGACGTCGTCGGGCTGGCAGGGAGCACGGGGCGAGCAGGTGTGGCGGAGGTCATGAGCCCAGGCTAGCGAGGCCCCCGCCCCCGCAGACCGGAGTCCGTAGGCTGGGTCGGTGCCCACCCCCACTCCCGCCGCCGACGGCGCCCACGACCGTTCCCCCCGCGCCCCGCGTCCGACGCGCCCGGACCCGTCCATCCCACCGACCGCGCCGACGGGCCCCGGCGCGCTGCTGGGCGGCCGCCGCGTGCGTCTGCTGCCGGCCATCCTCGCGCTGGCCCTGGGCAGCTTCGCGATCGGCACCACGGAGTTCGCGATCATGGGGCTGCTCCCCCAGGCCGTGGCGGACCTGGGCATCGGGCTGGAGGCCGGCGGCGTGCTCATCTCGATGTACGCCCTCGGCGTGGTCGTCGGCGCCCCGCTGCTGGCGGCCGCCTTCGCCCGGGTGGACCGACGACTCACCAGCATCGTGCTGATGCTGCTCTTCCTCGCGGGCCACGTGGCCGCCTTCCTCGCCCCGGACGCGGCCACCATGATGGCCGCCCGCTTCATCTGCGGCCTGCCCCACGGGGCCTACTTCTCGGCGGCCGCCCTGGCCGCCGCGGACCTGGCCGGGCCCGCCCGCCGTGGCCAGGCCGTCGCATGGGTGATGGCGGGCCTGTCGGTGGCCAACGTGCTCGGCGTCCCGGCCGCCACCGCCCTGGGCCAGAGCGCGGGCTGGCGCTGGATGTTCGTCATCGTGGCGACGTGCGCGGCCCTGTGCGTGGCCGCCACCGCATGGCTCGTGCCGCCGGTCCCGGCGCCCGAGGGGGCGTCCGTGCGCCGCGAGCTGCGCGGCCTGGCGTCCGGGCGCCTGTGGGCCACGGTGGCCGTCGGCGTCCTCGGCTTCGCCGGCATGTTCGCCCTCTACACCTACATCGCCCCCCTGCTGACCACGGTGTCCGGCCTCGATGAGCGGTGGGTGCCCGCCGTCCTGGCCCTCTACGGGGTGGGCATGGTCGTCGGCACGCTCGTCGGCGGCGCCCTCACGGACCGCGACCCGGTGCGCACGCTGCGTCTGAGCTTCGCACTCAGCGCCGTCTTCCTTCTGGGCGTCGGCCTGACCGCGCAGTGGGCGCCCGTGATGGTGGTCTTCCTCTTCCTGGTGGCCGTCAGCGGCTCCGGGATCGCCCCGTCCCTGCAGGTGCTGCTGGTGGACTCCGCCCCCACCGCGCCGCAGTTGGCGGGCTCCCTGAACCACTCCGCACTGAACATGGCCAACGCCATGGGGGCCTGGGTCGGCGCGGCCGCGATCGGCGCCGGAGCCTCCCTGAGGACCCCGCCGCTCATCGGTGCCGCCATTGCCCTCGGCGGCCTCGTCCTCGCGCTCCTGCTGGTCCGACGCACCCCCGCCGTCGGCGCCGTCCCGCACGACGGCCCCTCCGCCGCCACCGTGTGAATCGCGTGCGGCGCGCTCGGTCCACGGGCGGCTGACCTCGCGATCGAGGGGTAGCGGGCCGTCAGAGGTGGCACAGGTGGAATCGGCTTGGCTAAGCTCCTTTCCGTACGTCATCATCCGCAACTCGAAAGGAACATCAGCATGTTCACCATCATCGCTTGGATCATTATCGGCCTCATCGCCGGTGCCATCGCTCGCCTGATTCTTCCGGGGCGACAGGGCTCCGGCTGGCTGGGTGCCCTCATCACGGGCCTCCTGGGTGCCGTTCTCGGTGGCTGGATCTCCACCCTGCTCGGCGGGGAAGGGCTCGGCGACGCGTTCAGCTGGCAGACGCTCATCTGGTCTGTGATCGGCGGCGTCATCGTGGCCTTCATCTGGCAGGCCATCACCAGCCGCCGCGGCACCCGCGTCTGAGCTGACATCGGCTGACCCGGCACCCGCCGGGTCGACCCCAGAAGGGGCGGGGATCCTCACGGATCCCCGCCCCTTCTGGCGTGTGCGTTCAGTCCCGCGTGGTCGGCGAGGCCATCGCCGAGGCGTAGAGGCACACCGTGGCCGCCGTGCCCACGTTCAGGGACTCCGCGGCGCCGTAGAGGGGCACGGCCACCCGGCGCTCCGCCAGGGCCAGCTCCGCCTCGTCCAGGCCCTGGGCCTCATTGCCGAACAGCCAGGCGGTGCGCGCCCCCAGCGACGCCGGGGACAGGGCGTCCAGTCGATCGGACCCGTGGCCGTCGGCGGCCCACACCTGTAGACCCGCCGCCCGGGCAGCCACCGCCACGTCCTCCGCCTGCACCCCCGCGAGCACGGGCAGGTGGAACAGGGACCCGGCGGTGGAGCGAACCACCTTCGGATTGAACGGGTCCACCGATCCGGCGGTGAGCACCACCGCGTCCGCGCCCGCGGCGTCCGCCGCGCGCAGCACCGTCCCCGCGTTGCCCGGGTCCTGCACGCGGCACAGCACGGCCGCCAGCGCCGCACCGTCGAACGCGTCCTCCAGGGCGGGCTGATCCGGGACGCGGGCCACGGCCACGACGCCCTGGCCCGTCACCGCGTCCGCCATGGCCGTCAGGACCTCGTCCGAGGCCTCCCGCACGAACACCCGCTCGCCGCCGTCGGGCCCGTCGGCGGCCACCCGCTCCACGAGGGCCGCCAGCTCCGAGTCCCGGTCGGCGAGCCCGGCGGAGACGTAGACCTGGGTGAGGACGCGACCGGCCGGCCACTGCCGCGCCGCGCCCGCCGGCCCCTCCCCCAGGTGCGCGCGCAGCGCC
>NZ_JXSP01000147.1:0-14026 GCF_000946635.1 Micrococcus sp. MS-ASIII-49 | reverse complement strand
TCGGCGGTGGTGCTCACGCCTGGGGCGTGGTGGTGGGGCTCTCAGGGCCCCGGAGCCGGCTCAGCGGGAGACGGCGGGGGCGTTCACATCCGCGGGCAGCGCCTCGCGGGCGGTCTTCACCAGCACGGCGAAGGTCGCGGCGTCGGAGACGGCGATCTCGGCCAGCATGCGGCGGTCCACCTCGACGCCGGCCAGCTTGAGGCCCTGCATGAAGCGGTTGTAGGTCATGCCGTTGGCGCGGGCGGCCGCGTTGATGCGGGTGATCCACAGGCGACGGAAGTCACCCTTGCGCTTGTGGCGGTGCTGGTAGTTGTAGGTGAACGAGTGGAGCATCTGCTCCTTCGCCTTGCGGTACAGGCGAGACCGCTGGCCGCGGTAGCCGGAGGCGCGCTCCAGCATGGTCCGACGCTTCTTGTGGGCGTTCACTGCCCGCTTCACACGTGCCACGTGCGTACTCCAATCTGTGTGGTCCCCGGGGCGCGCACTGGCGCGTCACGGCCGAGGAGGAAGGGGTTCCGGCGAGGCCGGAGGGGGTGTCAGATGCCGAGCATCCGCTTGATCTGCTTGATGCTGCCCTTGGAGACGAGCTGGTCGCCCTTGAGACGGCGGGTCAGGCGCGAGGACTTGTGCTCCAGGTAGTGGCGGCGGTTCGCCTGCTGGCGCATGATCTTGCCGGAGCCGGTCACGCGGAAGCGCTTCTTGGCACCGCTGTGGGTCTTCATCTTCGGCATGGCTGCCGTTCTCCTTCACTCATCGCTGCCGTGCGCGGCGCGCGCGGCAGTGCTGGTCACCCCGGTCCGTGCGGACCGGGCTGGTCTGTGGCGACCCCGGGGGGTCAGGCCCGAGGACCGGGCTTGGGGGCACCGCCGCGGGGGGCGGCGGGCTTGGGCGGGGCCGGCATCGGCTTGGCCGCCGGCTTCGGAGCCGACGACGGCGCGGCCGGCTTGGCGGCGGACCGCGGCTTCGGCGTGGCAGCCGGCGCAGCCGAGGACTGCGGCTTCGGCGTCGCGGCCGGCTTCGGGGACGATGCGGGCGTGGCGCTGGAGGCCGGCTTCGTGGCCGGGCGGGGAGCCGCCGGAGCCGGGGTCTTCGGCGCCTGCTTCGTCTCGGCCGGGGCCGCGGAGGCGTTCTCCTGCGTCCGGGCGGCCATGGCCTTCAGCTGCTCGGGGAACGCGTCCCCGACCGAATTCCGCACCGGGGCGGAGTCGGACGCCGCCTTCTGCGCGGCGCGCTCCTTGGCCTCGCGGGCGGCCTGGTCGCGACGCGAACCGCCGCCCTGACGCTCGCGGTGGCTCTCGGCCGAGTTCTTGCGCTGGTCCGCGCGCGCATCGGCCTTGGTGCGCAGCGGGCCGACCACCATCACCATGTTGCGGCCGTCCTGGCGCGGCTGCGATTCGACGGTGCCCAGCTCGGCGACGTCCTCGGCGAACTGCTGCAGCAGCTTGATGCCGAGCTCGGGACGCTGCTGCTCACGGCCGCGGAACTGGATGATGGCCTTGACCTTGTCGCCCTGGCTCAGGAACTTCTTGGCGTGGCCGGTCTTGGTCTCGTAGTCGTGCTTGTCGATCTTCAGGCGGAAGCGGACCTCCTTGAGGACCGTGTTCACCTGGTTCTTGCGCGACTCACGGGCCTTCACCGCGGCCTCGTACTTGTACTTGCCGAAATCCATCAGCTTGCACACCGGAGGCTTGGCCGTGGGGGCCACCTCCACGAGATCCAGGTCCGCCTCGGCGGCGAGCCGGAGGGCGTCCTCGACGCGGACGATGCCGACCTGTTCGCCGTTCGGGCCGACCAGGCGGACTTCCGGAACGCGGATACGCTCGTTGATGCGGGGATCGCTGATGGTGGTACTCCTCTGTGCGAGACGACGGGTGATCCCGCGCCCACCGGAGGGACCCTCGGAAACGAGGAAGGCCTCCCCTGCGCGGACGCAGACGGAGGCCTCGACACGGTCCCGTCGGACGGGACCCTCGGTGCGGGGTGCGCGCCACGACGCGGCGGTCCCGACCGGCGACCCGGCAACTCGGCCCGGGGCGAACCGGACATCCTGCTGACGCGGGTGGGAGAGAGGCCTCCACTTTGCTGCTCCTGGCCCGTGCACGCCTGCTCCGGGGTCACCGGATGACGAGGACGTGCGCGGACCACGAGTGGTCTATGGGAAGCTTACCACCATGACAGACGAACGTCAGGCCCAGGACGCCACCCCCATGGACGCCCCCGCCGAGATCCGCGACATCCACGAGGTCCCCGCCGTCGAGGTCATCACGACCACCGCCGTGCACCTGATGACCGCCGCCGCCGTCAAGTGCGGCCTGGCCGACTCCCCCGACGCCCGCGAGCTCATCGATCTCGACGAGGCCCGCAAGCTCATCACGGCCCTCGCCGGGCTGGTCACGGCCGCGGCCCCCGAGATCGGCAGCCAGCACGCCGGCCCGCTGCGCGACGGCCTGCGCTCGCTGCAGCTGGCGTTCCGTGAGGCCTCCCCGTTCCCGGACGCCCCGGGCAAGGGCCCCGGCGAGAAGTTCACCGGCCCGGTGAACTGACCACGGCCCCGATGACGACGACGGCGCGCCCCTGGCCGGGGGCGCGCCGTCGTCGTCGGGGCGGGGCTCAGGCGTCCGTCGAGGCCTCCGGGGCGGGGGTGAGATGCCGGGTGACCGGCGTCGTGAAGAGGGTGAGCAGCGCGACGCCGGAGACCGCGAGCAGCGGCCCACCCAGAGCGGCGGCGTCCACGCTGAAGAGCCACGAGGACAGGAGCACACCGAAGAGCTGGATCGCGACGGCGGCGCCGCGGCTCCACGCCCGACCGCGCAGCAGGGCGACGGCGGTCGCAAGGATCCACAGGGTGAGCAGCGCGTAGATGACGACCAGCATCACGCGGGCGCCGGCCGGGAGCACCCCGTCCGCCGCATGCACCACCGCGTCCACGGCGAGCCAGAGGAGCGCGCCCGCCTCGAGCACGAGCGCCGCGGCGACCACGAGGACGGCCACCGGCAGGCCCCGGCCGGGGCGGGGCGGGACCGTCGTCGCGTCGGCGCCCGACGACTCGGACGGGGCGACGGGGTCGGGGCGGCGGGACTGTGCCATGGGGCCTCTCCTGCGGGACGGCTGCGGGGACGGACGTGTCCCCCACCGTACGCCGGGCGGTGCGCGGGCCAGGTCCGCGGCGACGCGCCGCCCCGGGCATAGGTGTGACCAAGGACTCACTGGGAGGTGCGGTGATGCACCTCATTCACCTCTTGTTCACTCGTGAGGGCCGTGCGAGGATGGCACGCGAAAGATTTCCGGGGGCCGCGTTCGTACGAAAGCGGTCCCCGTTGCAATGACCAGGGTCGCCCTCCGTATCGGTCGTGCCGCGCGTCGTCCGCGCAGGCCCCCGCGCCCGCCGCCGGCGGAGGCCGTGACCACCGGCGCCCGCGGGCTCCGGCTCTTCCGACAGAAAGTGAGCGGACCGATGGATTGGCGCAGTAAAGCAGCGTGCCTGGACAAGGACCCGGAGCTGTTCTTCCCCGTGGGCAACACCGGCCCCGCCCTCCTGCAGATCGAGGAGGCCAAGGCGGTGTGCCGTTCGTGTGAGGTCGTGGACACGTGCCTGAAGTGGGCCATGGAGTCCGGCCAGGACTCGGGCGTCTGGGGCGGCATGAGCGAGGATGAGCGGCGCGCCATGAAGCGCCGCGCGGCGCGTGCCCGCCGCGCCTCCTGACCCACCCGGACCACCGGCCCCGTCAACCTCGTCGACGGGGCCGTCGTCATGCCCGGCCGGGCTCACGTCAGGGGCAGTCGCAGCACGACGCGCGTGCCGCCGTCGTCGGACCGCTCCCAGCGCAGGGTGCCGCGCAGGTCCCCCTCCACGAGCGAGTGCACGATGCGCAGGCCGAGCCCCGATCCCTCGCCCGCGCGGGGAGACTCCCCCGGCACCCATCCGTCGGGGGCGGCGGGGCCGCCGTCCGTCACGGACACGACCAGCACCGTTCCTGCGGGGGTCGACTCGCGGTCGGCGTGCAGGCCCACGCAGCCACCGCCCGGCGCCGTGCCGTGCTCGACGGCGTTGGCCGCCAGCTCATTGAGCACCAGCGCCAGCGGCGTGGTCACGTGGGAGGGCAGTTCACCGAACTCGCCCGTGACCGCGACCTGCAGCGGCCGCCCGTCCCCGGCCACCTCGACGGCCAGGCGGAACTGCCGCTGCAGCAGACCGTCCACGGGGACCTGGTCCTCGATCTCCTCGCTCAGCGTCTGGTGGACGAGGGCGATCGTGTCCACCCGCTGCATCGCCTGACGCAGCGCACGCTCCGCCTCGGGCGAGGACGTGCGCCGCGCCTGCATGCGCAGCAGCGATCCCACGGTCTGCAGGTTGTTCTTGACGCGGTGGTGGATCTCGCGGATGGTCGCATCCTTGGTGAGCAGACGCTGCTCCTGGCGGCGCAGCTCGGTCACGTCGCGCAGCAGCAGCAGCGCCCCCTGCCAGCCGTCCGGACCGAGCAGGGGGACGGAGCGCACCGTGAGGGACGCCCCGCCGGACTGCACCTCCCGCCGTCCGGCACGCCGGCCGGTGAGCACCGCCCACGTCCCCTCGTCGGTGGGAACGCGGGCGGCCTCGGTGCTGGCCAGCACGTCGGTGAGCCGGTGCCCCTCGAGGGTCGAGGCGATGCCCAGCCGGCGCAGGGCGGAGACCGCGTTGGGACTGGTGAACTCGGCGACCGAGTCCGGCCCGAGCACGACGAGGCCGTCCCCCACCCGCGGCGTGCCGCCCGCCCAGAGGCCGGAGGGCTCCTCGGGCGCCGGCCAGCGGCCGTGCTGCATCATGTCCAGCAGGGTGCTGGCCGTCCGGCTGTAGTTCTCCTCGATCACCGAGCGCGCCGGCCGGCCTTTCGGGTCCGCGTGCGCGGAGACGACCGCGATGACCCTCCCGGCGCGGACCACCGGCCACAGACGCACCTGCAGCGTGCCTCCCGGGGCCTCGACGGGGCCGGCCCCCTCGGCCCGCTCCCCGCCATGCCACGTCTGCCCGACGACGGCCCGCAGGTCCGCGCGGGCGCGCGAGCCCACGATGTCGCGGTGGAAGAGGGTGGGAGCGGTGAAGGGCCGGACCTGGGCGAGCGCGACGAACCCTCCGGCCTCGTCGCGGCGGGGCACGGGGCACCAGAGCACGAGGTCCGCGAGCGCCAGGTCTGCCACGAGCTGCCAGTCCCCCACGAGCCGCTGCAGCCAGGCGCGGTCCTCGTCTCCGATGTCCGGGTGCGACGTCAGGGGGTCCTGCGCGAGCGAACTGACCATGGGATCAGGGTACGGCGACGTGCCGGGCGGCCCGTGTCCGTGGCGTCGCGGGCGGCGTCGGACGACACGGCGGCGATGGTCTGCGAGGGCCGTGCGCGGTGCCGTCCGCGGCGGGCGGGGCGGGCAGGGACACCGGCCAGCGTGGCGAGGGCGCGACGCAGCGGGCTGTTCGGAGCGGCCTCGGCGAGCACCTGGCCGGCGAGCAGCGCGGGGTCCGCGGCGGCCGGGTCCCACGGCAGGAACGCCTCCAGGGGCGTGGCCGGCGAGGCGTAGCGGTTCCAGACGGCCTCGACCTGCCCGCGCGGGGCGACGCCGGCGGCGGCGGGCCGGAGCCGGTTGACCACGACGCGCAGCCGTGCCGCCGGGGCCGCCTCCGCCAGCTCCTCGACCCCGCGGACCAGGCGGGGCAGCGCGACGGCGTCCGGCCCGCCGACCGCGATGACCTCGTCGGCCGCGGCGAGCGCCGCCAGGGTCGCACCGTTGCGCTGTGGGGCGGGCACGTCGAAGGACAACTCCTCGTCCTGCTCGAGACCGAACCCGACGTCGACGACCACGCGGTCCCAGTGTTCCCTGGCGGCCGCGATCAGCGCGGAGACGGCGGCGGGGCGCAGCTCGGGCCACCGGTCCACGCGGGTGAGCCCCGTCAGAACCGTCAGGTCCGCGCCGGCGACGCGGACGCGGACGCCCGCGGCCGCCAGGTCGGCGGCGCCCAGTCGGCCGTGGTCGGCCCGCCGCACGGCCCGCGCCACGCCGGCCGACTCCTCCGTCAGCCCCAGGTGCACACCGACGGCGGGGCCGTACGTGTCCAGGTCGACCAGCAGCGTGTTCCGGCCGGCCATGGCGTGCTCGGCGGCGAGGTTCACGGCGACGGTGGTGCGTCCCGGGGCGCCGGTGGGACCCCACACCACGGTCACCAGGGACTCCCGCGCGGGTGCGGTCGGTTCGCCCTCCTCCGGAGAGGGTGCGGGGTCGGCTCCCTCGCCCGCGGTGGCGGGGCCGTCGTCGGGGGTGGCCGCGGCGGGGGCGGCGCCCGGCCCGGCGTCGTCGGGCTCGTCGGCGTCGCGCCAGGGGTCCGTGAGGCCGGGCACCTCGTCCGCGCCGAGCGTCTCCAGGGTGATCGGCAGGTCGTCGAGGTCCTCGGCGTGATCCCGGGCGTGGTCGGCGTCCTCCCCGTGCGAGGTCGCCGGCCGGCGGCCCTCCGCGGCCGCGCTCGCGGACTCCACGACGACGGCGGCGATCTGCTCGGGGTCGGCGTCGGCGCGCACGCAGGGCACCCCCATGCCGCGGAGGCGACGACGCTCGGCACGGACCTCGCTGAGCGCCGCCACGCCCACGGGTCGGGGCAGCCGGGCCGTCTCCTCCAGGAAGGCGGCGGTGAGGGACTCGGTGTCCCCGGCTACGAGGACCGCGTCCACGAGACCGGAGCGGGCGATCGCGAGCAGCTCGGCGAGGTCCTCGGCCCGGCGGAGGACCGTGATGTCCGTCTGGTGCCGCTCGAGCGGGCCGATGTGGTCCAGGCCCGGCTGGACGGTGGTGGCCAGGGCGATGCGCACGGTCAGCGCACCCCGTGGGCCGGCACGAGGGTGACCCGCGCGTCCTTGACCTTCGCGTCCACGATGCGCGGCAGGGTCTCTTCCGGTGCCAGCAGCTGCACCCGGGTGGTGCCCGAGCCGCCGAAGCCACTCTGCTCCGCCGTGACCTCGGAGATCTCGAGCGCCTCGGCCAGCCGGGCCGGGTCCGCATGGCCGCGGCCTCCCTCCGCGGGCATGGCCACCCAGACGTCCACGCGGTCCCCCACGCCCACGCCGGACGGCAGCGGCTCGTCCAGGGCCACCCCGACGGGACGACGGCCGTCCGGGTCCGCGTCCACCAGTGCCGCCGCAGGCAGCAGCTCGCCGGCCCGGACCGTCCCGGAGACCATCCGCCCCTCGGGAGCCGGGGCATCGGCGCTGAGGTACCGCTCGCCGGCCTCGCTGAGGTTCACCTCCACGGGCCGCAGGTCCCCGGCCGCGATGGGCGTGCCCGGGGGCAGGTCCTCCGCGGCCGTCCAGTATGCGGCGGTCCGCTGGGAGGAGGCGACCAGCGCCACCACGCCGGCGATCGAGGCGAGGACGAGCATGAGACCGACGAGGAGCCGGGGATCCCGCCAGCGGGGCCGGCGCAGACGGCCGCCCTCGGCGGACGCGGACATGGTCGTGGACACCGGATGTTCCCCCCTTCGGACCGGCCCCTCGGGCCGCCGCGGCCCCGGCACCCCGTCGGTGTCGGCCCCTCCGCGCTGCGCCCAGAGTAACCACTGGGGCCGTGGATCGCCGGATCCGCCGCGTACGCTGTGGAAAAGTGTCGCCTCCGGGTGTTCCCGGGGTTGAATGGGTCGACGTCGTGGGCCGCCCGCGACCGTCCTGGACGCCTCGACCGAAGGAGCACCGTGCAGCGCTTTCTCACCCTGACCGACGTCGCGGAGACCCTGAACATCTCCGGTCAGGCCGCCCGTGCCCTGGTCCGCTCGGGTGAGCTGCAGGCCATCCAGGTCGGGGGCCGCGGTCAGTGGCGCATCGAGGTGTCCTGGCTCGAGGACTACGTGGAGCGTCAGAAGGAAGTGACGCGCGCCCGCGTCCGGGAGTGGACCGAGACGGACGCGCAGGCCCGCTGAGCCCACACGGTCTGCTCAGGCGGGGCGCAGCGCGGTCCGGACCGTCCCCAGCGCCCCGAACGGGATGACGAGCCGCCCGCGGACGGCCGCGGCCCGCCGGGCCTCGTCCCGCGGGTGGCGGGCGATGTCGAGGTGGTCGCCGCCGACCCGGTCCACGGTGCCCTCCGCCAGCGCCGCGCCGAGGCGTCCCGTCACCGCCACCGGCTGGCGCGTCCGCGCGATGCCGCGCAGCACCGTCCCCCAGCCGGCCGCGGCGAGCTCGGGCGCGGCCACGGCCCGGGTCAGGTCGGCCTCCACGGCCGCCACGCAGTCCACCGCGACGATCGCCGATCCCGAGCCGTCGACGTGCACGCCGACCCAGCCCTGGCCCACCGTGTGCACCACGCCGTCCACGACCTCGCCCCAGGCCAGGTGGAGCCGGACCTGCCGCCCTCGGGCTCCGCGCAGGCGGTCGGCCAGGGACAGCGCCATCCACTCCGCTCGGGTCAGCTCCGCGGCCTCGGCCACCGTCTCCTGCCAGCCGAGGTCGGCCCAGTGCGCCTCCAGGTCGTCGAAGAGTCCGTTCCACCGCATGCGCTCAGCATAGGAGGCTCAGCGCCGGACATCGGTCGTCATCAAACATCATCAAACATCACTCTTGACACCTATCGGCCCGTGCAGTTCACTGTGATCATCATCACCGGCCTGATCGCGGGATCCCGGCCGGACGGACGCACAGGAGGGGAATCCATGGAGCGCTCGACATCACCGGCCGGCCCGGCCCCGACCCGTCCGGTCGACGCGGCGGACGCCGTCGGCCTCACCGTCCTGCTTCTGGCCGGTCCCGGTCTGCTCGCCTGTGCCGCGGCGCTGCTGCAGACGGGCACCAGCGCGCCCGGGGCGGAACTGACCCGCGTGCTGGGCCTCGGTGCCGGTCTCGCCGGGCTCGGACTGCTCGCATGGTGGGCGGTGGGCCTGATCGGGCTGGCGCTCGTCGCGCTGGGGCGCCGCGCGGGTCGGCCGGCCTGGGCCCGCCTGGGCCGGAGCCTCACTCCCGCCCTGCTCGGACGCGTGGCAGGCGCCGTCGTCGGTGCCCAGCTGCTCGCGGCACCGGCCGCGTGGGCGGACGCGGCTCATCCCGTGCCGGACGCCTCCTGGACCGTGGCTGCGGTGCCTGCGCACGCCACCGGCGTCGAGGCCCCGGCGCCGGACGCCGCGTGGACGCCCCGGCCCCCGGCGCCGGCCCCACCGGGCGCCGGCACCGGCCGTGCGGATCCGGACCACCCGACCGTCACCGTCCGGCGCGGCGACTGCCTGTGGCACCTCGCCGCCGCCGAGCTCGGCCCGGACGCGACCCCCCGAGAGATCGACGCCCGCTGGCGCCGCTGGTACGAGGCCAACCGACGGGTGATCGGCGACGACCCGCACCTGCTGCTGCCCGGCACCGTGCTGACCTCCCCCGTGTTCACCCCGCACGCCGGCGTGGACGGACCACGGCCATGACATCCACGACCCTGCACTCCCCCGCTTCGCCTCGTCCTCAGGAGACCGCCATGACCACCCTCGCCACCCGCCCCCGCGCCGCTTCCGACCGGCGCACCGCCGACACCCTCCTCCACGGGCCCGCCCACAGCCCCGCAGTCCTGCCCCGCGGTGAGGAGATCGCCCGGCGGGCCCGCACCGAACAGGGGCGCGAGGAGCTGCGCCGCGTCCGCTCGCTCGCCGCCGTGATCGCCGTCGCCTGCGTCGAGGTCGAGACGGGCCGCCGTGCCCTGCGGGACCTCTCCGGCTGGCTCTCGCCCGAGGTCCTGGACAAGTTGACCCGTCGCATGGAGCTGCTGGGCGCCGTCGCGCCGACCGGGCCCGGTCGACGGCCCTCCGCGGCCGTCCCGCCCCGGACGCCCAAGTCCGCACCCCGCCCGGTGGGTGCCCGCGTGTGCGAGGTCGCGCCCGGCCGGGTGGAGGCCAGCGCGACGGTGCTGTGGGAGGGCCGGGCCCGGGCCTTCGCGCTCCGACTCGAGCGGCGGCTCAGCCGGTGGAAGGTGACGTCGGTCGAGATCGGCTGAGCCGGATCGTCCCGTCGGACTGACGAGCGAGGGCCCGGAGACCTGGAGGTCTGCGGGCCCTCGTCCTGCGTCGTGGCGGGATGCCGGTCAGCCGCGGCGGCCGCGGCGCTCCGCCTGACGGCGGGAGCGGCGGTTCGTGCCCGCCGCGACCGTGGCGCCGGAGTCCGTGCCGCTGCGGGTGACCGCGCTCTGCCCGTCCTCGGACGGACCGGTGAAACGCAGCTGCGCCGGCTGCTGCGGGGCGTCGATGCCCTCCACGGAGATCTGCGGGGCCATCGTCACGGCGCGGGCGTCCTGGACGCCGGGCAGCGACGTCGGCGCGGGGGCCGCACTGATCTGCGCCTGGAACAGCGTGCGCACGGCGTCCTCGCGGATGGCGGCGAGCATGTTCTGGAACATCGTGTAGCCCTCGCGCTGGTACTCCACGAGGGGCTCGCGCTGGGCCATCGCGCGCAGCCCGATGCCCTCCTTGAGGTAGTCCATCTCGTAGAGATGCTCCTGCCAGCGGCGCCCGATGGTGGCGAGCACCACGCGACGCTCCGCCTCCCGCAGCGCCTCGGATCCCACCTGCGCCTCTCGGTCCTCGTACGCCAGGAGCGCATCGGAGACGAGTTCGCGCTTGAGGACCTCGGCCTTGAGCCGGCCCCGGCCGCCGACCTCGTCGAGGACGTCCTCCTGCGAGATGCCCACGGGGTAGAGCTCTGCCAGGTCCCGCCACAGCTGGTCGAGGTCCCAGTCGGTGGCGTGGCCCTCCTCGGTGGCCGCGTCCACGATGTTCCCGACGGCGTCCTCCACGAAGCGGCGCACCCGGTCCTGCAGGTCCTCCCCCTCGAGGATGGAACGGCGGTCCGTGTAGATGGCCTCGCGCTGGCGGTTCATCACGTCGTCGTACTTGAGCACGTTCTTGCGCTGCTCGGCGTTGCGCCCCTCGACCTGCGCCTGCGCGTTCTGGATCGCCTTCGAGACGAAGCCGAACTCGAGCGCCATGTCGTCCGGGATCGACGGGCTGTTCATGATCCGCTGGGCCACGCCCGGGTTGAAGTTGCGCATGAGCTCGTCCGTGAGGGAGAGGTAGAACCGGGACTCGCCCGGGTCGCCCTGACGGCCGGAACGACCGCGCAGCTGGTTGTCGATGCGGCGCGAGTCGTGGCGCTCCGTGCCCACCACGTACAGGCCGCCGGCCTCGATGACCGCGCGGTGCGCGTCCTCCACGGCGGCCTCGGCCTCCGCCAGCACCTCGGGCCAGCGGGCCTCGTACGCCTCCGGGTCCTCGGCGGCGTCGAGGCCCAGTTCCTGCATGCGGGCCACCGCCGTGAACTCGGCGTTGCCGCCGAGCATGATGTCGGTGCCGCGGCCGGCCATGTTGGTGGCCACGGTGACGGCGCCCGGGCGGCCCGCCTGCGCCACGATGGCGGCCTCGCGGGCGTGGTTCTTCGCGTTCAGGACCTCGTGGCGGACGCCGCGCTTGGCCAGCAGCGTGGAGAGGTACTCGGACTTCTCCACCGAGGTGGTGCCCACCAGGACCGGCTGGCCCTTCGCGTGCCGCTCGGCGATGTCGTCGACGACGGCGTCGAACTTGACCTTCTCGTTCTTGTACACCACGTCGTTGCGGTCCACGCGCTGTCGCTCCCGGTTCGGCGGGATCACGACGACGCCGAGGCCGTAGGTCGACGTGAACTCGGCGGCCTCCGTCTCGGCGGTGCCCGTCATGCCGGCGAGCTTCTCGTAGCCGCGGAAGTAGTTCTGCAGGGTCACCGTGGCCAGCGTCTGGTTCTCGGGCTTGACCTCCACGCCCTCCTTGGCCTCGATGGCCTGGTGGAGCCCCTCGTTGTAGCGGCGTCCCTTGAGCACGCGGCCCGTGTGCTCGTCGACGATCTGCACCTCGCCGTCGAGGACCACGTAGTCCTTGTCCCGCTTGAACAGCTCCTTGGCCTTGACCGCGTTGTTCAGGAACTGGATGAGCGTGGTGTTCTGCGTCTCGTACAGGTTCGTGATGCCGAGGTGGTCCTCGACCTTCTCGATGCCGGGGCCGAGGATGCCGACGGTGCGCTTCTTGTGGTCCACCTCGTAGTCCGTGTCCGCCTCGAGGCGGCGCACCAGCCGGGCGAACTCGCCGTACCACCGGTTGGCCTCTCCCTGGGCGGGGCCGGAGATGATCAGCGGGGTGCGGGCCTCGTCGATGAGGATCGAGTCCACCTCGTCGACGATCGCGTAGTGGTGCTCACGCTGCACGAGCTCGTCGAGGGACCACGCCATGTTGTCCCGGAGGAAGTCGAAGCCGAACTCGTTGTTCGTGCCGTAGGTGATGTCCGCGGCGTACTGCTCGCGCCGTACGGCCGGGGTCTGGCCCGCCACGATGACGCCCGTCTGCATGCCGAGGAAGCGGAACACGCGGCCCATGAGGTCGGCCTGGTAGGAGGCGAGGAAGTCGTTGACCGTCACCACGTGCACGCCCCTGCCGGACAGCGCGTTGAGGTAGGCCGGAGCGGTGGCCACGAGGGTCTTGCCCTCGCCGGTCTTCATCTCCGCGATGTTGCCCTGGTGCAGCGCGATGCCGCCGAGCAGCTGGACGTCGTAGTGCCGCTGGCCGAGCGTGCGTCCCGCGGCCTCCCGGACCGCGGCGAACGCCTCCGGCAGGAGCAGGTCCAACGACTCGCCGTCCGCATGCCGGGCCCGGAGCGTGTCCGTCTCGGCACGCAGCTCCGCGTCGCTGAGCGCCCGGAAGTCGTCCTCGAGGAGGTTCACGGCGTCCACCGTGGCCTGCATGCGCTTGAGGACGCGGTTGTCCGAGATCTTCAGGACGCGGTCGATGATCGAAGGCACTGGTTCTCTGCTCCCTTGCGGTGTGGCCGGGGCGGGACGGGATGCCCCTCGCGCGCGGCCGTGGCGCGGTCTCCGGGACAGTGTACGGGCCGAGTCCGGACGGGCCGCGGCGCCCGTCCCGGAGGGGAAGGGCGCCGCGGCGTCAGCAGGTCGTGGTCGACGTCGGCGGGGCGGTCAGTCCTCCCGCGCCTGGTAGGCCCGCTCCCCCTCGGAGGCGGAGACGTGATCCTGCGGGAGGGACTCGTCCAGGCGGATCACGCCGTAGCTCCAGCCCCGGCGGCGGTAGACCACGGAGGGCACGCCGGTCTCGGCGTTCTGGAAGAGGAAGAAGTCATGACCCACCAGCTCCATTGCGTCCACGGCCTCGTCCACGCTCATGGGGGTCGCGGGGAACGCCTTCTGGCGGATGCGCACCGGGGTGCCCACCTCGGGGGCGTCCTGCTCGGCGGCCTCCTCCGCGGCCAGCGCGGCACCCGACGGCGGCAGCGGCGGCACGAATCCGACCTCGCCCGCGCCGCGGGAGGCGCCGAGCTTGCCGTGGCGGCGGTCCTTGCGGCGGTCGCGCATGCGCCGCAGGCGCTCGGTCAGTCGGGTGGCGGCCTGGTCGAAGGCTGCCAGCTTGTCGTCCGCGTCGGCCTCAGCCCGCACGACGTCCCGCGGGCCGCGGACTGTCAGTTCCACGCGGACCGTCTCGTCCGAGTGCTTGTGGTGGGAGGCCTTCGTCACGCGGACCTCGAGCGTGTCGGCGCCCTCGGCGAGCGGCTGGAGGCGCTCGGTGCGCTCGACGACGTGGTCGCGGAAGCTCTCCGGGAGCCTGAGGTTGCGGGCGATGTAGCTGACATCCATGGTCATGGCGTCCTCCTGGTCCGACTCTCACGGGTCCGGCCTCGGGAGGGGAGGTGCGCCTCGGTGTCGCGTCCGCAGGGCGGCGGCGGGTCCGAGGGGGCGACCTCCTTCCAGCCGTCGGCAGGACGGGAACCGTAGGGGCGATTCCGTGCCGTTCACCCTACCCGGGGGCCTGGCCGGGGGCCAGGCTCGGCGGGGTCCCGCGGCGGGGCCACGGCCGCGAGCACGACGGCCCCGACGGGGTGCCCGCCGGCGCGGCGCACCGCCTCCGCGAGCGCGGCGAGGGTGGCGCCGGTGGTGAGGACGTCGTCCACGAGCAGGACGGGCGCGCCGGCCGGCAGCCGTCCGGCGACGACGCGCCAGTCCCGGGCCCGCCGGCGGCGCT
>NZ_JXSP01000146.1:0-4554 GCF_000946635.1 Micrococcus sp. MS-ASIII-49 | reverse complement strand
CCTGCTCCGCCCGGAAGGGCAGGTCCGGCTCGAGGCGCGCCGCGGCGACGGTCCGGCAGAGGGCCTCGCCCAGCACGCCGCGCAGGTGCAGCGCGTGATGGTCCTTGAACGCGAGCACGGCGGCCGCCAGCGGTTCTGCGTAGCGACCGGCCGCCATCACCGGCAGGGGAGCGCCGCCGGGGCCCAAGGGTAAGGCCGGGGCGTCCTGCTCCGCCCGGAAGGGCAGGGACAGGGCGGCGGTCAGTCCCTCCGCGCAGGCCGGGCAGAGCCGGTGGCCCGGCGCGGCGCACACCGCGCACTCGGCGGGCAGGACCAGGTCGGCCAGGGCCCGACCGAGGGTGCCGAACGCCGACGGCGGGGACGGGGAGGACGGCGGGGTGCGCATGCGACGAGTCCACCGCACGCCACCGCCGTCCGGGCGCCGGGGCGGGCCGCTGTGCGGGACGGGGCGGCTGTGCAGGAGTGGACGACGGGCGCCCGGCGCGGGCCCGGCTCAGTCCGGGAACGAGAGGTTGCGCACCCCGCGGTCGAGCTCCTGCGCCCGCCACGAGGAGCCCACCAGCAGGAACACGAACTCCTCCGTCTCCGCGTAATAGGCGCCGTCGTCGCCGGCGGAGATCCCCCGCAGACCGCCCAGCGGGTTGAGCTCCCGGACGGTGCCGTCGATCGAGACGATCCGCGGCACCACGCGCTCGTCCGGCTTCTCGGCGTACGCCGAGACGAGCAGGTTCGTGTCGCCGGCCCACTCCACCGAGTCCTCCGACCCGGAGGAGGGCAGCAGGATCGGCTCGGTCAGGGCGTTCGGCACCCCGTCCGAACCGCGCACGACGCCGGACACGCGCAGAGTGGTCCGCTGGCCGTCGTCGACGAGCATCGCGGCCCGGGCCCCGCTCCGGGACAACCGCAGGTCGACGATCCGCTCGCCGGGCCGCAGCCACGTGGCCGTCACGATGCGCTCCTGCCCGCCGGGCTGGGCCGAGACGGCGCGGATCCGCGAGGTCGTCCCCCGGTCGGCCGCCCACACCCAGCCCAGGAGGTCCAGCGACGGGACGGTGAGCCCGGTGCCGCGCAGCACCTCCCGCAGGGAGCCGTCCGTGCCGGCGATGTGGACCGCCGTCCGGTCACGGGTGACGAACGCGAATCGGCTGCGGTCGCCGGACATCGTCGGGCGGACCGGATCGAGCGCGGTGACGTCCGGGGCGCCGCCCACCGGCGTGACGCTGGTCCCCTGCACGTACACGAGTCCGCCCGTCGCCGTGTCGATGCCCACCTGGACCGATCCGACGGCGGGGTCGGTCTGGACCGGGGCGGGGCTGTCGTCTCCCGACGTGGACAGCTGGGCACCGGCGACGGTCACCTCGACCTCCTTGACCGACTGGAGGCCCGTCAGGGTCAGCTTCAGCTGCTCCCGCATGCGGTGCCGCCGCTCGGCGTCGGCCCCTTCGGCGGCCGCCTGGGTGAGGTCGACGTGGGCCACGCCGTCGTCGTCGACGGGCACCGTGGGCGCGGCCAGGTCGGTGCCGGTGCGCAGCGGGAAGGCCGTGTCCACCGCGCCGGCCAGATACGATGCCGGCCCGCGCAGCAGCGCTCGCGTCACCGCGGTCACGGTGGTGCCCCGATTGACGAACCACCGCACGTCCGGCACGATATAGCGCTTCGCGGTGTCGTAGAAGGCGAGCTCGTGCGGGGCGAACAGCTGTCCGAACTGCGCCTGGGAGAGCAGCGTGCCGTTCTCCGTGGACGTGATCCGCATGCCCTGCGGCCGTTCCTGCACGGTGACCGCCCAGGCCCGTGTGGTCCCCGGCGGCGCGACGGTCCGCAGGCCGTACTCGTCGATCTCCGAGTCGACCTCGACCTGGATCTGGTAGTCCCCGTCGCCGTCACCCCGGGTGATGCGCGGCTCCGCCGAGTACACGAGGGTGCGCTGCCCGGGCGTCCACTGGGTGGCCGCGGGCCCGTCGAGGAACTCGCGCGCCACCGCGTAGTCGTCCTGCGGGCTCGTGCCCGCGAGCAGGAAGCCCCGGATGGCCTCCTCCGCCGTGTCCGACTCGGCGGGTCCCGGCGGATGGAACTGCGGCGCGTCGGCGGCCGCGCTGGCCCCGTCGACCGGGTCGGCGCTGCGCACTTCGGAGCTCTGGGGGATCTGGGTGCAGCCGCTGAGGGCGAGCACCAGGGCGACGATCACCGCGAAGACGGCGACACGCGGCGGGCGGGGCGGCTGTGGATCCACGGTGGTCATCGGGCCTCCTCTGCCCCGTCGTCGCCGGTCCAGCCCCCGGCAGCCGTCCCGTCGGCGGGAGGGACCATGCGCACCGGCCGGGTCGGTGCGGTCAGGGCCTGCTCGGCCTGGCGCGCGGACGGCGGGGCGTCCGCGGCCGCCGCGGTGACGTCCGCGACCGTGCCGACGGCGTCGGCGTCCGCCTCCTGCGGGACGGGCCGGGACAGGTCATCGGCGTACCGGCGGTCCGCCGTGCTGTAGCGGGGCGGAATGGGCAGCACGGAGCGGCCGATCGGTTCGGGGGCCTCCGCGCCCTGCGCGGCCGGGCGCGGCGCCCGCGGCAGGGTCACCATGAAGGTGGACCCCTCCCCCAGCTCGCCCCACGCCTCGAGCCGGCCGCCGTGCAGCCGGGTGTCCTCGGTGGCGATCGCCAGACCCAGTCCGGACCCGCCGGTGGTGCGCTTGCGTGCGGGGTCGGCACGCCAGAACCGATCGAACACGCGCTGCACCTGTTCGGGGCTCATGCCGATGCCGTGGTCCACGACGGCGAACGTGACGGCCTCCTCGTCGGCCGCCACGAGCACGTCCACCGGCCGGCCCTCGGCGTGCTCGATCGCGTTGTTCACCAGGTTGCGCAGGATCCGTTCGATGCGCCGCGGGTCGACGTGGGCGACGTGGCCGTCGGCGCGGTCCCGGTCCATGGGCACCACGTACACGGGCACGCCGATCTGATCGGCCAACGGCTGAGAGGTGAGCACGACGTCGCGGGCCAGCTCGAGCATGTCCGTGGCCTCGAGGGCCGGGGTGGCGGCGCCGGCGTCGAACCGGGTGATCTCCAGCAGGTCCGCGAGCATGGCCTGGAAGCGATCCACCTGGTGGTAGAGCAGCTCGGTCGAGCGTCGGTTGACCGGGTCGAAGTCCTCGCGCGAGCCGTACAGCACGTCGGCCGCCATCCGCACGGTCGTCAGCGGCGTGCGCAGCTCATGGGAGACGTCCGAGACGAACCGCTGCTGCATCTGGGACAGCTGGGCGAGCTGGCCGATCTGGTCCTGGATGCTGTCCGCCATCCGGTTGAAGGACGTGCCCAGGCGGGCCATCTCGTCCTCACCGTCGACCGGCATCCGCACGGCCAGGTTGCCGCTCGAGAGGGACTCGGCCGCCCGGGCTGCCTGCTGCACGGGCCGGGTCACCCGCCGCGAGACCCACCACGAGACCAGCACGTTGATCACCAGGAAGCCGACGCCGAACACCAGCAGCACACCGAGCACCGAGTCGAGCGAGCTCTGGACGTCGGCGAGGTCGTAGACGAGGTAGAGCCCGTAGGTGGCACCCGGGGGCAGCACCACCTGGGCGCCGAACACGAGGCCGGGCCGGGTGCCGCCGCCGGGGTCCGGCAGCGCCACGCTGACGTCGTACACGCCCGGCCCGGAGGCGACCGCGTCCTGCAGCTCCTGGGGGATCACCGCCGGATCGAGCCCGGCGGAGGAGATCGTCCCCACGTACGCGGACTCGGAGCCCGGCAGCGGGGCGAGGTGGTAGCGGCGGCGGATCGTGGTGCCCGAGTCCCCCTCGAGGGCACGCAGGGTCTGGGTCACCAGCACGTCCGTGCTCTGCGCGTCCGTGGCGGTGGTCTGCGCGAACGTCTCGCGCACCTGGCTCAGGCCACGGCGGGCCTCGGCCTGGACCTGCTCGTAGCGGGCCTCGAAGAGGGCCTGGGTGATCTGCTGCGTCAGGAACGCGGCGACCACGAGTCCCGCGAGGATCGAGAGCAGGGCCGAGAGCACCGCCGTGCGCAGCCGCAGGGACCGGCGCCACCGGCTGCGCAGCGCACGCCACGCGGGGCCGGGGACCCACGACCGTGCGCGGCCGGCGGCGGGCTCGACCGGCTCGGCGCCGGCCTCGGCCGCCGGGGCCGCGCTCACACCCGGGCCGGACACGGTCATGCCCTCAGCCCTGGCCGGCCTTGTACCCGACGCCGCGGACGGTCAGCACGACGCACGGGTTCTCGGGATCCGGCTCGACCTTGGAGCGCAGGCGCTGGACGTGGACGTTCACGAGCCGGGTGTCGGCCTGGTGCCGGTAGCCCCAGACCTCCTCCAGCAGCATCTCGCGGGTGAAGACGTGGCGCGGCCGCCGGGCGAGGGCCACGAGGAGGTCGAACTCCAGCGGGGTGAGGGCGATGCCGACCCCGCCGCGGGTGACCTGGTGGCCCGCCACGTCGATCTCGAGGTCACCGATGTGCAGGACCTCCGCCGGCTTGGCCTCCCCCTCACGCAGGCGGGCCCGGACGCGGGCCACGAGCTCGGCCGGCTTGAACGGCTTGGGCACGTAGTCGT
>NZ_JXSP01000145.1:0-287 GCF_000946635.1 Micrococcus sp. MS-ASIII-49 | reverse complement strand
GGCTTGGGCACGTAGTCGTCCGCACCCGACTCGAGGCCGCGCACGACGTCCGCCGTGTCCGACTTGGCCGTGAGCATCACGATCGGCACGTCCGACTCGGATCGGATGAGCCTGCAGACCTCGATGCCGTCGATGCCGGGGAGCATGAGGTCCAGCAGCACGAGATCGGGGCGCTCGCGGTGGAACGCGGGCAGTGCGGAGGTGCCGTCCGCGGCGAACGCCGGCTCGAAGCCGTCATTGCGCAGGACGATGCCGATCATCTCGGCCAGCGCCTCGTCGTCGTCCAC
>NZ_JXSP01000144.1:0-17727 GCF_000946635.1 Micrococcus sp. MS-ASIII-49 | reverse complement strand
GGAGCCACACCCGGGCGACGTCGGGCAGGGCGGTGAGCCCGTCGAGGGCGGCGCGCCACAGCCCGCGGGCCTCCTCGCGCGGCAGCGACCGGACGGTGCGGTACCCGCTCGCGGTGGGCAGGGTCCCGGCGAGCACGGCCGCCGCCCACGGCTCGTCCACGACGACGCCGAGGCGGGCCGCGCCGGTGGCACTTCGGAGGCGGGGCAGGGCGTCCTGCAGTCCCTCGAGATAGGACTCGGCGACGTCGCGGCGGGCGCCGTGGTCGCCGAGGACGCGCTCTCCCCCGGGCAGCCAGAGGCCGGCGAGCAGGCTGAGCGGACCGCGCACCCGCACGGCCAGACGTTCGACGACGGCGCCCTCGGCCCCCGCGGTGTCCGCCCAACGGTGTGCGTCCTCGCGCCAGAAGGAGACGGCGCGGCGTCGGTCGCGGCCGGAGCCGGCGGCCCCGGGCGGGCTGACCCGCCAGCCGTGCGGCTGCAGGTCGACGGCCAGCTCCTGCAGGAGGGCGGCCGAGCGGCCGGTGGCCTCGGCGCCGGGTCCGCGATCGGGCAGCTCGGGGAGCACCGGCCAATGGTCCGCGCCGAGCTCGCCGAGCGTGACGCGCTGCGCCTCGGCGACGTCGGTGCCGCGCCACGGCGTGCCGCCGAGGGCGACGGGGCCGGTGGCGCCGCCGTCGTGGGCGGCCTCAGTCATCCGCGTCCCCGGAGCCCGCCCCCGGCTCCGCCTCGGCGTCCGGCCGGCCCTCGGCCGCCAGCGCGCGGTGGTGGCGGATGACCTCGGCGATGATGAAGTTCAGGAACTTCTCGGCGAACGCGGGCTCGAGGTCCGCCTCGAGCGCGAGCCGGTGCAGCCGCGCGATCTGGGCGGCCTCACGCCCGGGGTCCGAGGGCGGCAGGTCGTGCCGGGCCTTCAGCGCACCGACCCGCTGCGTGAACTTGAACCGCTCGGCCAGCAGGTAGACGAGCGAGGCGTCGATGTTGTCGATGCTGCCGCGGATCGCGAAGAGCTCGTCGAGGACCGCCGGGTCCGCGGTGCCGGGCAGCGAGCTGGCGTGGGGGTCGTAGTCCGGGCTCATGGCCGAAGCCTACGCATCCGCGGGGGCGGACAGCCGGGCATTGCGAGCGGTGTCGATGGTGGCCTGGCCGAGCACGCGGGTGCCCCGGTACAGGACGGCCGTCTGACCGGGAGCCACGCCGCGCAGGGGGCGCACCGGCTCGATCTCCCACCCCGGATGCCCCGCCGCATCCGCGCGCTGGCGGGCGCGGGCTTCGACGATCTCGCCGTGGGCCCGGAACTGCAGCGCACAGTCGAACCAGGCACCCGTGCGGGCTTCGGGCACCGGGGCGCCGGCCCACGACGGTCGGATGCCGGTGATGCGGTCGACGTCGAGCAGCTCACGCCCGCCGACGACCACGGTGTTCTCCTTGGGCCGCACCTCGAGCACGAACCGGGGCTTGCCGTCGGGCGCGGGACGGCCGATGGCCAGGCCCTTGCGCTGGCCGACCGTGAACGCCTGGGCGCCCGCGTGGGTGCCGAGCTCCTGTCCCTCCGCGTCCACGATGGGGCCGGGGGCCAGGTCGATGCGCTCGGCCAGCCAGCCGCGGGTGTCGCCGTCGGGGATGAAGCAGATGTCGTGGGAGTCCGGCTTCGCCGCCACGGACAGGCCGCGCTCGGCCGCCTCGGCGCGCACGAGCTCCTTGGACGGCGTGTCCGCGAGCGGGAAGAGGCAGTGGGCGAGCTGATCCGCGGTCAGCACGCCGAGCACGTAGGACTGGTCCTTCGCGTCGTCCGCGGCGCGGTGCAGCTCCAGCGAGCCGTCCGGACCGGGCCGCACGGCGGCGTAGTGGCCGGTGCAGACGGCGTCGAAGCCCAGCTCGAGGGCGCGCTCGAGCAGCGCCGCGAACTTGATGCGCTCGTTGCAGCGCATGCACGGGTTGGGCGTGCGGCCGGCCTCGTACTCGGCCACGAAGTCGTCCACGACGTCCTCCGCGAACCGCTCGGAGAAGTCCCACGTGTAGAAGGGGATGCCGAGCCGCTCGCACGCGCGCCACGCGTCCGAGGCATCCTCGATGGTGCAGCAGCCGCGTGAGCCGGTGCGCAGGGTGCCGGGCATGCGGGACAGGGCCAGGTGGACGCCGACGACGTCGTGCCCGGCGTCCACGGCACGCGCCGCGGCGACGGCGGAGTCGACTCCCCCGGACATGGCGGCCAGGACCTTCACGGGCGGACTCCTCTCTCGACGGCGGACGGGCGGTCCAGTCTAGACGCCCGGCCCCAGCAGCGTCCGCAGCGCGTCGATGAGCGCGGCCGCCTCGGCCGGCGTCGTCGTCCGGCCGAGGGTGAACCGCTGGGTGGCCCGCGCGTCGGCCTCAGTCCGCCCCGGCAGGGCCGCGACCACGTGCGACGGCTCGGCCACCCCGGCGGTGCACGCCGACCCGGACGAGGTGTCCAGCCCGGCCATGTCGAAGGAGAACAGCAGCGCGTCCGCCGTCCGGCCCGGCACGGTGATGTGGACGTTGCCGGGCAGTCGGCGCGTCCCCGGCGGCAGCGGCTGCCCCGTCGCCGGGTCGAGGTCCCGCGGCCCGGTCAGGCGCACCCCGTCCAGGGCGTCGACGGCGGCGATCACCTCGTCCCGCAGCCCGCCCAGGCGGGCGGCCTCGGCGGGCTGCTCCGCGACGGCCTCCGCCACGGCGGCCGCCAGCGCGGCGGCCAGGGCCACCGACACCGTGCCCGAGCGCAGGCGGCGTTCCTGGCCGCCGCCGTGCACGACGGCCTCCAGCGTGACGTCCCGGCGCACGAGCAGGGCGCCGACCCCCACGGGGGCGCCGACCTTGTGCCCCGAGACGGCCAGGGTCGCAGCCCCGGACGCGGCGAAGTCCACGGGCACCGCCCCGAGGGCCTGGACGGCGTCGGTGTGCAACGGGACCCCGTGGTCGGCCGCGAGCCGGGCGGCCTTCGCGACGGGCTGGACCGTGCCGATCTCGTTGTTGGCCCACATCAGCGTGGCCAGGGCGGTCCGCTCGGGCGCGGTCGCCAGCGCGGCCCCCCATGCGGCGAGGTCGACCCGCCCGTCGTCGTCGACCGGGACGAGCACCGGCTCGGCGCCCTCGTGCGCGGCGAGCCAGTCCACCACGTCGAGGACTGCGTGGTGCTCGATGCCGGTCAGCACGATCCGGGTGCGCTCCGGCGCGACCGCGCGGCGGGCCCGGTACAGCCCCTGGACGGCGAGGTTGTCCGCCTCGGTGCCCCCGGACGTGAGGATCACCTCGGAGGGGTGCGCCCCGAGCGCCGCGGCGATGCGCTCCCGCGCCTCCTCGAGGTGCAGCTTGGCCCGGCGGCCGGAGGCGTGGAGGGAGGCCGGGTTGCCCGGCAGCGCGGCCGCCTCGGCCAGGGCCGCGAGCGCGGTGGGGCGCACCGTCGTGGTGGCGGCGTGGTCCAGGTGCACGCGGTCCGGGGTGGTCACCCGGCCAGTCTAGGAGCCGCGCCGGATGTGCACCGGCTCAGTCTCGGGCGAGGAACCGCTCGACGTCACGGGTCGGGCCCAAAAGGAGGATCGTGTCCTCGGGCTCGAGGACGTAGTGACTCGGCGGGTAGAGCCACGTGTCGCGGCTGCGGACGGCGACCACGCGTATGCCCCGCTCCCCCGCGAGTCCGGTGGCTCGCAGGTCCCTGCCCAGCAGGCGCGACGGCGGCGTGGCCCGGACCATGGCCAGGCCCGGCTCGACCTCGACGAAGTCCTGGAAGGACGTGCTGACCAGGTGCGCCACGCGGCGGCCCATGTCCCGCTCCGGGTGGACCACGTGCTCCACGCCGAGCTGACGCAGGATCTCGCCGTGGCGGTCGTCATTGGCCTTGGCCCAGAGCTGGTGCGTCCCGAACCGCCGCATCAGCGAGACGGTGAGGATCGAGTCCGCGAGGTCGCCGCCGATGGCGACGACGACGTGGTCCATCTCGTGGACCGAGAGCTGGCGCATCGCCTCCTCGTCCGTGCTGTCCGCGCGGACGACGTGGGTCAGCCGGCCGTTGAGCGCCTGGACGGCCTCGGCATCGGCGTCGACCCCCAGCACGTGGCAGTCGGACTCCATGAGCTCGCGGGCGACCCCGGAGCCGAACCGGCCGAGCCCGAGGACGGCCACGGTGGGGCGGTCGCCCCGGCGGGGGGCGAACAGGGAACGGGTGAGATCAGCCAATGAGGGGCCTCTCCTTCGGGTACTCGAAGTGGCGGGTGCGGTCGGTCAGGGCCAGGCTGCCGGCGACGGTGGCGGGGCCGATGCGGCCGACGAACATGAGGAGCATGAGGATGCCCTGCGCGGCCGGCGGCAGCTGGGCGGTGATGCCGGTGGACAGGCCCACCGTGCTGAACGCGGACACGCACTCGAACAGGATCTGGTCGGTCGTGAACGAGGACAGGCCCATGAGCGCCATCGTGGCGACGGCGATCGCGGTCGCGGAGAGCATGATCACGGTGATCGCCTCGCGGTGCGTGGTCCGGGAGAGCCGGCGGCCGAACGCATGGACGGCGCCCTCCCCCCGGATCTCCGCGAGCACGATGAACAGCAGGACGCTCGCCGTCGTGATCTTCACGCCCGAGGCGGTGCCGGCGGGGCCGCCGCCGATGAACATGAGCACGTCGGTGGCGAAGAGCGTCACGGGGTGCATCTGCCCGTAGTCCAGGGTGTTGAAGCCGGCGGTACGGGTCGTGACGGACTGGAAGAACGCCGCGAGCACGCGCGAGGCCGGGTCCAGACCGCCCAGGGTCCGCGGGTTGGACCACTCGAGGACGAGGTACATGAGCGTGCCGCCCACCAGCAGCACCGCGGTGCCCACGAGCACGAGCCGGACCGTGAGGTTCCACCGCTCGGGTCGGCGCAGGTCTCGCCGCAGGGTCAGCACGACCGGCAGGCCCAGGCCGCCCAAGATGATCGCCGCCGCGATCGGCAGGCAGATGAACGGGTCCGAGACGAAGCCCATGAGGTTGTCGCTGAACAGCGCGAACCCGGCGTTGTTGAATGCGGAGACCGCGTGGAAGACCCCCTGCCACAGTGCCTGGCCCGGGGACATCCCCGCGCCCAGCCAGAAGCGCAGGCTCAGCAGCAGCGCCACCGAGGCCTCGACGGCCGTGGAGTACAGGATCAGGGCCCGCAGCACCCGGGGCAGGTCCCCGATCCCCTCGGCCCGGGTGGAGGCCGCGGCGTCGAGGCGCTGGGTGAGGCCGAGCCGCCGGAGGATCACCAGCCCCAGCAGCGACGTGAACGTCATGACGCCCAGGCCACCGAGCTTGATGAGGGCGAGGATCACGACCTGGCCCAGGGGTGTCCAGAACGTCTGGGTGTCCACGACGCCGAGGCCCGTCACCGTGGTGGCGCTGGTCGCCGTGAACGCAGCCTCCAACGGGGTGGGCGCGCGGCCCTGATACGAGGCGGGCAGCAGCAGTGCGCCGGTGCCCGTCACGATGGCGACGAGGAAGGACCCGACCACGAGCTGGGTCGGACGGATGCGGGGCCGGCGCGGGCCGACCCGCGGCGACGAGGTGGATGCCACGGGAGGGAAACATAGTCCTCCGGGGGCGCACTGTCACTGTGCGGCGCCGGTGGTTGAATGGCCGGGTGCCGACCCCCTCCGTCCCCCTCGTCCACCCGGTGCACCGGTTCGCCCACCACGAGATCGACTTCCGCCGCCGGATCGTCACGATGGCCGTGGTCAACCGCACCCCGGACTCCTTCTATGACGACGGTGCCGGCGCCGTCCTGGAGGACGCCCTCGCCCAGGCCCACGCCGCGGCGGACGCCGGAGCCGAGTGGGTCGACGTCGGCGGCGTGCCGTTCGCGCCCGGGACTGAGCTCGACCCGGCCGAGGAGGCGGCGCGGGTGGTCCCCCTGATCGCGGCCCTGCGGAGCGGGGACGGAGCCGGGTCCTCCGAGGCGTCGCGCCGGCTGATCCTCTCGGCGGACACGTTCCAGCCGGCCGTGGCCGAGGCGGCCCTGGCCGCGGGGGCGGACGTCGTCAACGACACCACGGGGCTGTTCCACGCGGACCTGGGCCGGGTGGTGGCCGCCGCGGGCGCGCACCTCGTGGTCACCCACTCCCTCGCCCACGTGCACGGACCCCGGGCCGTGGTCCCCCGGCCGACCTACGGCGACGTCGTCACGGAGGTCCGCGACCACCTGCGGCGCACCGTCGACCGGGCCGTGGCGCTCGGCGTCCCCGAGGAGAGGATCATCGTGGACCCCGGCCACGATCTGAACAAGAACACCCGGCACACCCTCGAGATCACGCGGCGGCTGGACGAGATCGCCGCCCTGGGGCTGCCCGTGCTGGCCGCGGTCTCGAACAAGGACTTCATCGGCGAGAGCCTGGACCGGCACCGGCACGAGCGCCTGCCCGGCTCGCTGGCCGCGGCCGCGGCCTGCGTGTACGGCGGCGCCCGGATCCTGCGCATGCACGACGCCGACGCCTCCGTCTCGGCGGCCCGCATGCTCGAGTGCGTGTTCGGGTGGCGCGAGCCGGCGCGCCTGGTCCACAACATGGGGGCGGAGAACCCGCCGCCGGACCGCAGCACCCTGGCCGAACACCGCGCCCACCGCGGGGGGCGGGCATGAGACGGCTGACCGAGACCGGCCCCGGCCTGGACGACGACGCCCTCCGCGCCGCCCTCGCGGCCCCGGCGGCCGAGGACACCGGCCCCGGACCCTGGGTCCGCGTCGTGTTCATCGCCTCCGCCGACGGTGCGGCCACCCTGGACGGCCGTGCGGGCGGGCTCGGCTCCCCCGCGGACCAGCGCCTGCTCTCGCTGTCCCGGCACGACGCCGACGTCGTGCTCGTGGGGGCCGGGACCATCCGGGCCGAGGGCTACGAGGGAGCGCTGCTGTCCGATGCGGACCGGCGTCGACGCGCGGAGGCCGGCGGGCCCGCGGACCCGCCCGTGGCCGTGGTCAGCGGCAGCCTGGACCTGGACCCGGCGTCCGCGTTCTTCACGGCCGCCCCGGTGCGCCCCTGGATCCTCACGTCCCGGGCCGCCCTCGCGGCCGAGCCGGAGCGGGCGGCGGCGCTGGCCGCGCACGCGGACGTGCTGACGGTCGGCGAGGAGCACGTGGACTCCGAGACCATGGTGGCGACCCTGCACGCGCGCGGCGCCCGCGTCGTCCACTGCGAGGGCGGACCGCGCCTGTTCGGCAGCCTCGCAGCGGCCGGCCTCGTGGACGAGGTGCACCTCACCGTGGCGCCGCTGCTGGCCGGACCCGCCGCCGGCCGCGTCCTGACCGGTGAGGACGGCCCCGGCCTCCCCGCCCGGCTGCAGCTGGTCCAGGTGCTCCACGACGACGGCATGCTGTTCCTGCGCCTGCACCACGAGCGGCATGCCTCCCCCGGCCCGGACCCCACGCCGTGAGCGCGGCCGAGGAGCACCGCACCGCCTACGAGGTCCTCGGCGTGCCCCGCGACGCGACCGCCGAGGAGGTCCGGCGGGCCTACCGCCGCGCGGCCCGGGCCGCCCACCCCGACGTCGGTGGCGACCCCGCCGCCTTCCGGGCCGTGACGCGGGCGTGGGACCTGCTCGGCGACGCCGAGGCCCGGCGCCGGTACGACCTCTCGCTGCCCGACCCGGACGTCGGTCCCCGCGGCCCCCGCGCGACGGCCGGACCAGGGCGGGCGAGACCGTCGGGACGGTCCGGACCCGGCGGACGTGCCGCCCGCCCCGTGCGCTACGAGCCCCCGCCCGGCGAGGCGGAGACGGACCCGACCGTGCTGGACCTGCCGCGATCGAGCCAACGCGTCCACGGGGCGCCGCGGCCGCGCGGCATCCTGCCGGACGAGCACCGGGTGCTGCGGCAGGCCCGCACCCTCGACGTGCTGCTGCGCCACGTGGCGGACGCGCTGCCGGCCGCCCGGGTCCTGACCGGGCTGCGGCTGGGCGGGCGCTGGGGACGGCACCTCGACGTGGACCACGCGGTGCTGTGCGGCCATCGCCTGGCGCTGATCGGCTCCGTCATGGTCCCGGAAGGGACCTACACCTGGGACGGGGCGGACCTGCGCTCCCGGAGCCGTCCCGTGGCCCCGCCGCTGCTCGGCCCCGCGATGATGGCGTGGCAGCAGGCCCTGCCCCAAGTCACCGTCGGCGGATTCGTGCACGTGATGACGGACCGCGACGCGCGGCACGCACCCGTGATCCGCCACACGCGCGGCGCCGACGCGCCGGAGGCGCAGGCCGACCTGCTCACCGCCCCGCCCGCACCCGGGATCGCGTTCGCGCGCGAGGTCGCGCTCTTCCTGGGCACCGGCACGGACCCGGACCTCGTGGACCGGCGCGCGCTCGGCGCGCTGGTCGACCGGCTCCACTGAGGCACGCCCCCGCCCGGCGGCGCCCCACTAGGCTGGGCGCGTGCCCGACTCCCCCACCCCACCCCGACCGAACCCGCACGAGGGCGCCGACCGCGCCCCGGCGCCCGGCACCCCCGGCTTCCGGATCCTGCTGCTCACCCCGGAGATCCCCGGCAACACCGGCAACGCGATCCGGCTCGCCGCCCTCACGGGGGCCGAGCTGCACCTCGTGGAGCCGCTGGGCTTCGGGTTCGAGGACGCCCACCTGCGCCGCGCCGGCCTGGACTACCACGACCTCGCGGTGGTGACGGTGCACCCGGACCTCGACGCTGCGCTCGCGGCCCTCGCCCCCGCCCGTGTGCTGGCCTTCACCGCGCGCGGGTCCGTGCGGCACGACCGGGTCGCCTACCGGCCCGGCGACGTGCTGCTCTTCGGCCGCGAGTCCACCGGCCTGCCCGAGGAGGTGCTGACCGATCCGCGGGTCACCGAGACCGTCTGCCTGCCCATGCAGCCGGCCCGTCGGTCCCTGAACCTGGCGAACGCCGTCTCCATCGCCGTGTACGAGGCCTGGCGCCAGCACGACTTCGCCGGGTCCGCTGCCCGCCCCGATTCCCTAGACTGAGGCCACCATGCAGACTCCTGACGCGTCCGAGCCCCACGCCGACCGCCCCGATGACGCCGGCCAGCCCGCCCTGGACACCCTCCTGCGCCGCAGCGCCGAGGGTGACCGGGCCGCGTTCTCCGCGTTCTACGACGCCACGGTCCCGTGGGTGCACGGCCTGGCCGAAGCGATGTTCGGCCCCGGCGACGACGCCGCCGCGGCCACGGTCCGCACCTACCTGACGGCATGGGAGGAGGCCTCCGAGGCCGGGCTCGACCTGAGCGAGCGTGACGACGCGACCCACCGCGAGCGCCAGGTGTTCACGTGGCTCGAGGTCCTCGCCCACCGCGTGATGACCTCGCTGCGCCGCGCCGGCGGCTCCGCGGCGGAACGTGGGCGTCGTCCCGGCCCGGCCGGGCCCGCGCCGTTGCCCGAGGACCTCGTCGACCGCGTGGCCCCGGACGCCTACGAGGCCGTGCGACTGGCGTGGCTGGGCGGCTGCACCGACCGGGAGGTCGCCGATCGGCTGGGTCTGCCGGCCGACCAGGCCCGCACCCTCCTGCGTGACGGCGTGCGGCAGGTCGTGGCGGCCCGCCGCGACCTCACGCAGGACGCCGCCCGGCCGTCCGCGCCGGCCCCGGCGACCGGCCCGGCACTCGGCGCGGACGTGCGCGAGGACGTGGACGCCGGCCGCGCACTCGAGCTGGCCGACCTCTCGGCTGTGCACGCCCTCGACACGGCCGGGCACACCGCGGCCTTCTCCGCCGTGCAGCGGCGGGGCGGCGAGCTGGCCCGGTGGCGCTCCCGGGTGGACGGTGCGCGCCAGGCGGTGGCCTGGGCGTTCCGGTCCGTGACGGCCGAGCCGCCGTCGGCCCTGCTCGACGAGGTCCTGCGTCGCCTGCCCGCCCAGGACGTGGGCATGGACCTGATCGGCGACGAGTCCGCCCCCGCCGGCCCGCCGCGGGACCGCCTGCGCTGGCTCAAGGTGACCGCCCTCCTGCTGCTCGCGGCCCTCGTGCTCGGCGTCGGCGGGTGGACGGTGTGGAGTCAGTTCACGCGGCCGGGCATCGTGCACCGCATCGACCAGTCGAAGGACCTGTTCACGACCTCGGAGTACCCGGCCCAGGACGGCGGCACGGTCCAGGCGTTCCTGTCCCGGGAGCAGAACAGCGGCTACCTGACGATCAGCGGGATGCCCCAGCTGCCGGAGGGTCAGTCCTACCAGCTGTGGCTCTACCCCTCGGACGGCACGGCCCCGGCCTCGCTCGGCACGTTCGACGCCAACGGCTTCGGCGAGCCCGTCACCTTCCGGGGACTGGACCGCTTCGCGGCGATGGGCATCTCCGTGGAGCCCAGCTCGGGCTCGGAGGTGCCGACGTCGGAGCCCGTCGTCGGCGTCGACCTCGACCCCACCGCGCAGACCGGCCCGCGCTACGGCGGGCGACCGAGCACCAACTGAGAGGTCCCGCAGGGGGAGGGTTCAGAACCCGGCGATGGTGCCCGGGCCGTTGACCGTGACCAGGTGGAACGCCTCGGCGTGGCCCGGACCGGCGGCCGGGCCGGCGGCGTGCCGGTGGTGCTCGGCCATCTGGGCGAGCACGTGCCGCCGCATCGCGTCGACGTCCGGGTGCTGGGAGAGGTGGGCGTCGAGGGCGCGCAGCTTCTGCTCCGCCAGGCCCGTGACGTCCACGACCGTGTTCCGGCGCGCGGCGGGGGCGGTGTACAGCAGCAGGTTCCGGACCTTGAACGCCTCCAGCCCCTCCGCCGCGAGCTCCGGGTACGCGTACGGGTTCTCGGCCGCCGGGTACGCGGCGCGCACCACGGCCTCGCCGCAGGCGAGGTGGTCCGGGTGGGCGGCCTGCATCCGCTCCCAGTCCCGCTCCGGGTGGGTGCTGAGCACCACGTCCGGGCGGACGCGGCGCATCAGCGCCACGAGCTTGCGGCGCACGCCGTGGTCCGGCTCGAGGTGTCCGTCGCGCTCGCCGAGGAAGTGGACCTCGGCGGCACCGACGACGGCGGCGGCCGCGCGCTGTTCAGCGTGCCGGCGGGCGGTCATCGCCTCCGGGCCCTCCGAGTCGAAGCCGCCGGCGTCCCCGTCCGTCACGATGCACAGCTCGATGTGCAGCCCGGCCGCGCGGAAGCCGGCCAGGGTGGCGGCGGCCCCGAAGTCGAGGTCGTCCGGGTGGGCGCCGACGGCCAGGACCCGGCGCCAGCCGTGGTGGGCCGCGAGCGCGGCGGGGGTGGTGAGCGTGGTGGTCACGAGCGGGTGTCCTCCGTGAACGTCACCTCGGTCGTCTGCTCCGCGCCGTCGCGGAGGTAGGTGACGTCCACCGAGTCTCCCACGCGGTGCTCGCGGACGACGGCGGTGAGGGACTCGGAGTCGATCACCGCGCGGTCGCCGACGGCGGTGATCACGTCGCCCTCCTTCAGCCCGGCCGCGTCGGCCGCCGACTCTCCCACGACCTGCTGGACGCGGGCGCCGTCGCTGAACACGGTCCGGGCGTTCTCGCTGCCGCCCTGCACCTCGGCGGGCTCCGGGGTGACGCTCACGCCGAGCATGGCATGCGTGGCCTTGCCGTGGTCGATCAGGTCCTGTGCGACCCGCTGGGCGTAGTCCACGGGGATGGCGAAGCCGACCCCGATGTTGCCCGCCTCGCTCGGGTCCTGGCCGGCCGAGGCGATCGCGACGTTCACGCCCACCAGGCGACCCTCGGCGTCGACGAGCGCGCCTCCGGAGTTGCCGGGGTTGATGGCCGCGTCGGTCTGCAGCACGTTGATGTACACCTCGCCCCGGGTGCCCTGCGGGGTGCCCGGCAGCTGGAAACGGTACTGCTCGGCGCCGGAGGACGAGCCGGAGCTCTCGCCCTGCGGCTCGGGCGCCTCGGAGGACGCCACCGCGATGGTCCGGTCCAGGGTGGAGATGATCCCGTCGGTCACGGTGTTCGGCAGGCCCAGGGGGGCGCCGATGGCGACGGCCTCGTCCCCGACCTTCAAATCCCCGGACCGGCCGATCTGGATGGGGGTGAGGTCCGGGGCGTCGATCTTGATGACGGCCAGGTCGGACAGCGGGTCGGTGCCCACGACGGTGGCAGCGTAGACCTCCCCGTCCGAGGTGCGCACCGTCAGCTCGGCGTCGTTGTCCTGGCCGCCGAGGGTGACCACGTGGGTGTTCGTGAGGATGTGCCCCTCCGTGTCCAGGATCGACCCGGAACCGGAACCGGAGGCGGAGCTCGACGTCGCGGAGATGGTCACCACGGAGGGCAGCGCGGTCCTCGCGGCGTTCCCGACGGCGGTGTCCGCCACGGGCTGTCCCCCGGCCTCGGCCGAGGTGTCCGTCGCCTGCGAGGAGGAGGAGCTCGCGGCCTCGGAGGCGGCCTCGCCGCCGTCCTCCGCGACCGCGCAACCGGAGAGCCCCACCATGAGCACGGCTGCGGCGAGCAGGCCCGCCCCGGCACGGGCGCGGGACTGGGGCCGGGGACGCGCGACGGTGCGGGCCGTCGGCACGGGGGGCTGGGTGGGGGCGGCGGTCTGGTCCACGGGGTCCTCGCTTCGGGTCGGGCCCCGGGCGGTCGACACAGACGCCCGTCGTCTTGCGGACGCGCGCCCCGGGGCACGTCCACGCTAGCGTGCATGACTGAACGCCGCCTAGAGGCCGAACGTCCGCTCCTCCCACGGTCCCGGCCGCGCCGGATCCCTGGTGCCCGATTCCCACGCCGCCCTACACTCAACCCCAGGATCCGGCGGGTCCGCCCGGTGCGGCGGCTCGCCTCCGCCGTCGAAGGAGACCCCGCATGACCGTGCCCACCCGCCCCGCCGATGTCGGCCGTCTGGCGCGCGCCGTGACCGCCGCGGGTCTGGGAGGCCTGGGCCTCCTGGTGGCGGCACCCGCCTCGCACGCCGTGACGGTGCCGCCGGGCGTGTACGTGGTGGACGAGGCCGGGGTGCTCTCGACCTCCGATGAGCAGCGGCTGACCCAGGAGATCCAGGACCTGCGCCGGGACACCGGGCAGGGGCTGTACGTCGTCTACGTGGATGAGTTCAGCACGGACGCCCAGACGCTGGCCCAGGACGTGGCGCGCCAGCGCGGGCTCGGGACGAACGACTCGGTCCTGGCGATCGCGGTCGAGGACCGCGCCTATGGGCTGGACAGCGGCGGGGACGCGGACCTGCAGAACCAGGTGACGCGCACCTACGTGGGCCCGGAGCTGTCCAAGATCGGCACGGACCCCGGCTCGGCGGAATGGCTCGCGGCGGGCACCGCCGCGGTGCAGGGGCTCGACGACGCCGCCGACGGCACGCTCGACGGCACGGGGGCCAGCGGGGCCGAGTACGATCCGGCCGGTGCCCTGCCGGCCGGCACCGCGGGCGACGGGAGCACGGCCCAGGGCGCCTCCGGCGGCGGGGCCCTGACGGCGGTGCTCGGCGCGGGCGCGGTGGCCGCGGCCGTGGGCGGCGGCGTGCTCGTGGCCCGCAGCCGGAGGCGCACGCAGGGCGGCGCGGTCGAAGGGGGCCGCACCGAGGAGGTCCGCCGCGACCCCCTCGACGAGCTCAGCGTGGAGCAGCTGCGCACCCAGGCCGGCTCGAAGCTCGTGGCCGCGGACGACGCCATCCGCTCCTCGGAGCAGGAGCTGGGCTTCGCCGAGGCGTCCTACGGGGAGAAGTCCGTGGCGACGTTCCGCGAGGACATCGATCGGGCCAAGGAGCACATGCGGGCCTCGTTCCAGCTCCAGCACCAGCTCGACGACGAGATCCCGGACACCGAGGCCGAGCAGCGCGCCTGGCTCAAGGAGATCATCCAGCGCAGCGAGGCCGTGGGTGCGGCCCTCGCGGCGCACAAGAAGGAGTTCGACTCCCTGCGCGACCTCGAGAACCAGGTGCCCGAGGCCCTGGAGCGCGTCGACGCCCGCCTGCCCGAGGCGCGGTCCCGGGTGCAGGAGTCCGAGTCGGCGATCGCCGCGCTGCACGGCCAGTACGCGGAGTCCGCCCTCGCCGAGGTCGCGGACAACGCGACGCAGGCCCGGGAGCGGCTCGAGTTCGTGGAGACCGCCGTCGCGAAGGCGCGGAGCGCGTGGGACGCCCAGGACCGCTCCACGGCGGCGCTGGCCGTGCGTGCCGCCGAGGAGGCGCTCAGCCAGGTGGACACGCTCACGGAGGCGGTGGGCAAGGCCGAGGGGTCCCTGCGGGCCATGCTGGGCAACCTGCAGACGGGCCTCGCCCAGTCCGAGCAGGACGTCGCCGAGGCCGAGGCGCTCGTGGCCAACGGGTCGAACCCCGAGCTGGCCGGCCCGGTGGCGGGGATGAAGAACGCCGTGAACGCGGTGCGCCGAGCCCTCGCGGCCGGCCGCCCGGACCCCCTGGAGCTGCTGCACCAGCTCGAGGCCGCGCACCGCCAGCTCAACACCCCGCTGGCCGGCGTCCGCGACGCTCGCGAGCAGGCCCGCCAGGCCTCCCAGGTGCTCACCTCCACGATCGCCCAGGCACAGGCGCAGATCGACGGCACGGCCGACTTCATCGGCGCCCGACGCGGTGCCGTGGGCTCGGAGGCCCGGACCCGGCTCGCGGAGGCCGACCACACGCTGCGTTCGGCGATCAGCCTCGGCCGCACCGACCCCGTGGCCGCCCTCCAGCAGGCGCAGCGCGCCTCCCAGCTGGCCGAGCGCGCGAGCGAGCTGGCCCGCGCGGACGTCGAGGGCTTCGGCTACGGCCCCGGCATGGTGGGCGGCATGTACGGTGCACGCCCGCGCGCCGGAGTGGGCGGCAGCTTCGGCGGCGGCCTCGGCGGCGCACTGCTCGGCGGCATCCTGATGAACTCGATCCTGAACAGCGGCAGCTGGGGCGGCGGCGGCTTCGGCGGGTTCGACGGCGGCGGCCTCGGCGGCGGCGACTTCGGCGGGTTCGGCGACATCTCCGGCGGCGGCTTCTGACCGCCCCCCCCCCATGAACTCCGGCGCCCCGGGCGCCGGCCCGGCCCGCACGCGCGGGACGGGGTGGACGCAGGCCGACGGTCTGCGCTGACGTGAAAGACCGACGAAAGGCAGACACCATGGTCAAGCAGTCCATCTTCGGCCGCATCAGCACGCTGGCGAAGGCCAACATCAACGCGATGCTGGACAAGGCCGAGGACCCCCAGAAGATGCTGGACCAGATGGTCCGCGACTACACGAACAACATCGCGGAGGCCGAGGCCGCCGTCGCCCAGACGATCGGCAACCTGCGAATGATCGAGGACGACTACCGCGAGGACCAGGACGCGTCCCGCAGCTGGGGCCAGAAGGCGCTGGCCGCCTCCCAGAAGGCCGACGACTTCCGCACCAAGGGTGACACCGCCTCGGCGGACAAGTTCGACAACCTCGCCAAGGTGGCCATCGAGCGCCAGATGGACTTCGAGCGCCAGGCGAAGTCCGCGGAGCCGACCATCGCCTCGCAGCGCGAGATCGTGGAGCGCCTGAAGACCGGTCTGGACCAGATGAAGGTCAAGCGTCAGCAGCTGGTCGCCAAGCGCGACGAGCTGACCGCCCGCGCCAAGTCCGCCCACGCCCAGTCCGCGGTGGCCGACGCCGTGAAGTCGATCGACCTGCTGGACCCGACCTCCGAGGTCTCCCGCTTCGAAGAGAAGGTCCGTCGCGAGGAGGCCCGCGTGCGCGGCCAGCAGGAGATCGCCGCCTCCTCCCTCGACGCCCAGTTCGAGTCCCTCGAGGATCTCGGCGAGAAGACCGAGGTGGAGGCCCGCCTCGCCGCCCTCAAGGCCGGCGGCGCCGGCCAGGCCGCCCTCACCTCGGGCGACGTCGACGCCGACGAGACCCTGACCCTCGACTACGCCGCCGAGGGGACCGCCGAGGAGACCGGCACCGCGCGCGGCTGACCCCGCCCCGCCCCACGGCCCGTCGCCCGGCCCACGCCGGCGCGGCGGGCCGTCCTCGTGCGCCCCGGCCGGTGCCCCTCCCGGACGCGCCCCGGCCCCCGCACTCCTTTGGTACTGTCCCGGGGTCCCTCGGCACACTCCGCGGGACGCCCCCGTCCCCGCACAGAGGAAGAACCCCATGCAAGAGCAGTTCACGGCCTGGTCCGTGCTGGTCGACGCCGGCCTCATCGGCGCGCTCCTGGCCGTGGGCACGCTGGCCCGTGCCGTCATCACGCCCCTCCAGACCCTGATGATCCCGGCCTCCGTCATCGCCGGCATCCTGGGCCTGGCCCTCGGCCCGAACGGCCTGGGCTGGCTGCCGTTCAGCTCCCAGCTGGGCACATACGGCTCGATCCTGATCGTCATCGTGTTCGTGTGCATCGCGCTCACCGACGACTTCGACGTCCGCAAGATCGGCCGCCCCGTAGGCGCGTTCGCGTCCTACGGCGTGCTGATCTACTCCTCCCAGGTGGCCATCGGCGCCCTCGTCACGCTGGTCCTCCTGCAGCCGCTGTTCGACGCGCCCGACTCGTTCGCCGCCCTGCTGTTCGCCGGCTGGGCGGGAGGCTTCGGCTCCGCGGCCGCCGTGGGCCAGGCGTACGCGGCCAACGGTGATGCGACCGTCACCTCGCTGGCCTACACCTCGGCCACCGTCGGCATGATCGTCGGCGTGGTGGGTGGCATCATCCAGGCCAAGATCGGCGCGCAGCGCGGCCACGCGCGGGAGTTCGCGGGCCTGACCTCCATCCCGGAGGAGCTGCGCACCGGGGTGCTGAACCAGGTGGAGGAACGCCCGGTCATCGGCCGGCACACCTTCTCGGCGGCCTCGGTGGAGTCGCTGGCCTTCCAGGTCGGCGTGGTCGCGATGATCGCGGCGGCCGCGCACGGCGTGGTCTCCTGGATCACGGCCGTGTGGCCGAGCGTCGTGGGTGAGGACGGTCCCCAGCTGATCATCCCCGCGTTCGCGATCGCGTTCCTCCTCGGCCTGATCGCCCGCGTCCTGTTCCAGGCCACGAAGACGGCGAAGTTCCTCGACCCGGGCTCGCTGAACTCGGTGTCCGGCACCGCCACGGACATCCTCATCGTCTGTGGCATCGCCGCGATCGCCCCGACCGTGGTCGTGGACTACTGGCAGCCGCTGCTGCTCCTGTTCGTGATCGGCCTCGCGCTGGCCCTGTTCCTGGGGATCGTCGTGGCGCCGCGTGTCATGACCGACGCGTGGTTCGAGAAGCAGCTGTTCACGTGGGGCTGGGCCACCGGCGCCGTCGCCACAGGCGTGGCCATGCTGCGCATCGTGGACCCGAAGCTGAAGTCCGGGACCATGGAGCAGTTCGGCGTGGCCTACATCCCGGTGGTGCCCGTGGAGATCGCGGCCGTGTCCTTCGTGCCGCTGCTGCTCATCGCGGGCCTGTCCTGGGCCGTGGTCGGCATCTGGGGCGCCATCGCGATCATCGCGATCATCGCTGCCGTCTGGCTGCGCCGCACTGATCCTGGCCGCCGCACGCCGGCCCAGCAGGCGGTCCGGGCCTCGAGCCGCTGACGCTCCCCCACCGATCGCCCGAGGGCGGTCAGCTCGCCCGCCGGCACCGTGCCGGCGGGCCGGGGCGACCGGTCCCGGACATGCGAGAAGGCCCCCAGCAGATGCTGGGGGCCTTCTCCTTCTCGTTGCGGGGGCAGGATTTGAACCTGCGACCTCCGGGTTATGAGCCCGGCGAGCTACCGAACTGCTCCACCCCGCGGCGACTTCTAGAACTATACACACCTGTTCCGTCGAGTTCAAATCGGCGTCAGCACCCCGCCATCCGGCGGCCATGCGGCGGCCACCTGCCCCGAAGTGACAGCGGCCCCGACCACGCGCGGTGCGTGGCCGGGGCCGCCGTCGACGGTCCGGCGGGCCCGGCCCGCCTT
>NZ_JXSP01000143.1:0-3028 GCF_000946635.1 Micrococcus sp. MS-ASIII-49 | reverse complement strand
CCCCGCCCCGCCGGCGCCGGCTCAGCCGCTCGGCGTCGGGCTGGGGCTCGACGACGGCGCGGGGCTCGCCTCGGCCGGGGCCTGCTCCTGGGCGGGTGCGTCGCCGCCCAGGGCGTCGTCGGCGGCGGTGGCGCGCTTCAGTGCCTCGTTGAGACGCTTCTGCTGCTCGCCGTAGCCGGCCCAGTCGCCCTCGGCCAGACGCTCCTGGCCCTGGACCAGGGCGTCCTGAGCCTCCTCGAGGGCCGCCGAGAGCTCCTCCTCGACCGTGCCCGGAGCCGTCGGCTTCTCGCCCGGTGAGGGCGCCTCCGCCTGGTTCTCCTCCGGGGTGACCGCGCCCGAGTCGCCGTCGAACACCTGGTCCAGGGCCTCCTGGAGGGTGTCCGCGAAGCCGACCTTGTCGCCGAAGGAGACGAGCACCTTGCGCAGCGTCGGGTAGGTGGTGCCGCCCGAGGAGCGGACGTACACCGGCTGGACGTAGAGGATGCCGCCGGCCACCGGCAGGGTGATCATGTTGCCGTTGAGCACCTCGGACGCGCCCTGGCGCAGCAGGTTCAGCTCCCGCGAGACGTCCGCGTTCGAGTCGAAGTTCGCCTGCGCCTGGCCAGGGCCGGGCACCGTGGTGGACCGCGGCAGCTCGAGCAGTCGGAGCTTCCCGTAGCCCTCGGCCTTCACGCCGTCCTCCCCCGAGCCGGCGTCGCCGGTGGCGGAGAGGAAGCCGTAGAGCACGTTGCGCTGCTGGGCACCGTCCGTGATCTGCGGGATGTAGCTGCTGGTGAGGGAGAACGCCGGCTCGTCCTGGCCGGGCATCTGCAGCGTCATGTAGTACGGCGGCTGCTTGACGTCCTCCTCGCGCGTGGGGTCCGAGGGCACGGACCACGCGTCGTTGTTCTCGTAGAAGTCGTCCGCATCGGTCACGTGGTAGCGGCCGAGCAGCTCGCGCTGGACCTTGAACATGTCCTCCGGGTAGCGGACGTGGTCCATGAGTCCGGCGCTCATCTCCGAGTACGGGCGCAGCGAGGACGGGTACACGTTCTGCCAGACCCGCAGCAGCGGATCCTGGTCGTCCCACGCGTAGAGGGACACCGAGCCGTCGTACGCGTCCACCGTCGCCTTCACCGAGTTGCGGATGTAGTTCACCCGGCCCTGCATCGCCGGGTTCTGGCCCTGGCTCAGGGAGTCCACCGTGACCTCGCCCAGCTGCTGGGCGGTGGAGTACGGGAACTGGTCCGAGGTCGTGTAGGCGTCCACGATCCACTGCACGCGGCCATCGACGATCGCCGGGTAGGGGGCGGTGTCCACCGTCAGGTAGGGCGCGACCTTGCGGACGCGCTCGGCCGGGTCGCGGTCGTAGAGGATCTGCGAGGCCTCGTTCACGTCCGAGGACAGCACCAGCTCGGGCGAGCCGAACTTCACCGCGTATGCGAGCCGGTTGAACAGGTTGCCCACCGAGGGGCCGCCGTCGCCGGAGAAGGTGTACGCCGTGTCCTCCTGGGAGTCGGCCGTCTGCGGCCGGTCGCGTTCGACGGCCGGCGCGCCCTCGGGCGCACCCACCACCGAGTACGAGGGCGAGTTGTGCCCGAAGTAGATGCGCGGCTCGTAGTCCTGGTCGGAGGCCAGCGGCCCGCGCGTCGGGATCTCGGAGAGCAGCCACTGGGGCCGGCCGCCGGCCGCGACCTCGGAGGCGTCGGCCACGACCATGCCGTAGCCGTGCGTGTAGATGGTGTGGCGGTTCACCCACGACTGCGAGTCGTCCACGTTGACGTCACGGGCCGCCAGGATGGTGTCCCGCGTCTGGCCGTCCACCTCGTAGCGGTCCACGTGCAGCGTGGTGGGGAACGAGTAGTACGGACGGAACTGCTGGAGCTGCCCGAAGGTCTGGGAGATCAGGTTCGGGTCCATGAGACGGACGTTGGCCGTGTTGGCCTCCTCGCCCGCCAGGGCCCCGGCCTCGGTGTCCGTGGCCCCCTCGTAGTTCGTCACCTCGACGTCGTCCAGGCCGTACGCCTCGCGCGTCATGGCGATGTTCCGCTCGATGTACTCGGACTCGAGCGTGCGCTCGGACGGCTTCACCTGGTACTCCTGCACGATGAAGGGGTACGCCGTGCCCACCACGAGCGCCGTGATGACCAGGACCGCGGTGCCGATCAGCGACAACCGCCACCGGCCCGAGACCACCGTCCACACGAACAGGCCGGCCACGATCACGGCCGTGACCGCCAGGATCGCCGACGTCGGGATGACCGCGTTCACGTCCGTGTAGAGCGCGCCGGCCCAGTTGCCGGTCTGCGACTGCGTGGTGCGGTAGCGGTTGAGCCAGAAGTTGACGCCCTGCAGCAGCAGGAACACGGCCAGGGTGATGCCGATGTGGGCGCGCGCCGCCGGGGTGATCCGCACGCCGCCGCCCTCCTCCACGCGCACCGCGCCGTACAGGTAGTGCACCAGAAGACCGGTGATGCCGGAGACCAGGACCACCGAGATCAGGTACCCGACCACGAGCGTCAGGAACGGCAGGGTGGCCATGAAGAACATGAGGTCCAGGCCGAACTCCGGGTCCGCCTGGCCGTAGGGCACCTGGTTCAGGAACAGCAGGACCGTGTTCCAGCCGTTCATCGCGGTGGAGCCGGCGAACACGCCGAGCACGAGCGGGACACCCAGGAACACCAGGCGCCGGATGGGCTCCAGCTGGCGCTGGGCCTGGCTGAGCGAGTCCCGCGCGGCCGCGGACGCGTCCGCGGGGCGGTGGCGCCAGGCCGTGCGGATCGCCAGCCACACGGCGAGGGCCATCCCGAGCCCGGCGATCAGGAACAGCGCGGCCTTGGCGACGACCTCGGTCCAGAAGACCTCGGTGAAGCCCAGCTGTGCGAACCACAGCACGTCCGTGTAGACGTTCGTGAACACCACGAACAGCCCCACGAGCACGGCCACCGCGATGATGGTCAGCACGAGCGCGCTCGGCCGGCCCGGCCGGCCCCTGCCGCGCGCGGCGGAGGACCCGCCCCCGCCGAACGGGCCGCCGGGGCCGCGGTCC
>NZ_JXSP01000142.1:0-19310 GCF_000946635.1 Micrococcus sp. MS-ASIII-49 | reverse complement strand
CCCTCCTCCGCCGGGGCCGCGGTCGCCGTCGTCGCCCGGGCCGCGCGGGGCGCCGCCGAAGGGGCCGAACGCCCCGAACGGGCCGGACTGGCCCCCGGCGGTCCCGCCGCCGTCACGGGGCGGGCCGCCGAACGGTCCGCCGCCTCCCTGTCCGAAGCTCACTGCTCTGTCCTCTTCCCTCCCGCGTCCGCGGGGCTCTGCTCCGGTCCGGGGCGCTGCGCCCCGGACATGTCGTCCGGTCTGGTGGTCTGGTGGTCCTGGTGTGCGTCGGCTCAGCCGCACGTCCGGGCGGCGGCCGGGCTCTCCCCCCGGGCCACCGCCTCGACGATGTCGCGGGCCTGGCCCAGCGTGTCCACGGGGTACACCGTCAGACCCTCGGGCACACGGCCGGCCAGCTCCTCGCAGTTCGCCGTGGGGGCGAGGAACGTCGTGGCCCCCGCCTCGGCGGCGCCGCGCACCTTCTGCGGGATCCCGCCGATGGGACCCACGACGCCGTCCCCCGAGATCGTGCCCGTTCCCGCGATCGGGGCGCCCCCCGTCATCGCGCCCGGGGTCAGCCGCTCGATCACGGTGAGCGCGAACATCAGACCCGCCGAGGGCCCGCCGATGTCCGGCACGGTCAGCTCGACGTCCACCGGGACGTCGTAGGCGGTCTCGATCAGGGCCCCCATCTGCCACGGCTGGGGCGCGCCCTCGGGGGCGGCCGCCACCGGCACCTCGAGGTCCTGCTCCACGCCGTCGCGGCGGACCGTCAGCGTGACCGGGTCGGGCCCCGCGGCCCCGACGGCGGCGCGCACGGCCTCCAGGTCGGCCACGGGCCGTCCCTCGGCGGCGATCACCTCGTCCCCGGCCCGCAGGACACCCTCGGCGGGCCCGCCGGACACGAGCTGCTGCACGACGAGCCGCTGGGGCACCTCCCGGCCGAGCTCGTGCAGGGCCGCGGCGGTCGCGGTCTGCTGGGAGTCCGACATGGCCGCCGAATTGGCCTCGCCGACCTCGTCGGAGGTGACGCCGGTGGGGTACATCAGCTCGCGCGGGACCACGTCCACGGCGGGGTCCGTCAGGCCGCGGCCGAGATCGAGCAGGGAGGTGGTGCCGATGGGCGGGCCCCCGACCATCACGGTGGTCATGGCCAGGGTCCCCTCACCCGGGTCCGCCTCGCCGCCCTCGACGCGCAGCACCGGTCGACCCTCGCGTTCGCCCAGCAGGTCCACGGCGGGGCCGGGGCCCTCGAGGATGTAGGGGGTGGGGGCCAGCAGTGCCAGCCCGGCGCTGCCCAGGGCGAGCCATCCGGAGAAGGGCACGCGGGCGGCGCGGGTGGTCCTCGAGGGCACTGCGCGCACGCGACACCGTCTTTCCTGGGGGTCCTGATCGGGCCGTCCTCGCCGCCGGGCACGGGCCGCGCGGCGACGGTCACACCAGTCTACGCGGGGCCGCGACCCCCGCCTGCCCCGCGCGACGCCGTGCGCCATGGGCGAACCGCGCCGCCGCGACGTCGGGAGGGCGGGCGCGCCGCGCCGACGCGGATACGCTGGAGACATGAGCAACGACGCGCGCACGCCCGGATCCGACGACGGCCGCGACCCCCTGGAGGAGATGCTGCGGCAGCTCTTCGGCGGCCAGGGCCCCGACCCGGACGAAGTCCGACGCGCCATGGAGGGCCTGGGCGGCCCCGGCGGGGTGCCCTTCGACCCGTCCCAGCTGAATCCGGCCATGATGCAGCAGGCCATGGCCCAGTTCCAGGCGATGATGAGCTCCGGCTCCGGCTCGGACGGCCCCGTGAACTGGGCTCTGGCGAAGCAGGCCGCCCGCCAGGCCGTGGCCGGCGAGGACCCGGCCGTCGGCTCGTTCGCGCGACGCGAGGTGGACGAGGCGCTGCGGCTGGCCGAGCTGTGGCTCGACGGCGTCACGCAGACCGAGCCCGTCGGCAGCGTCGGCGTGGCCTGGTCCCGTGCCGAGTGGGTCGAGGCGACCATGGACCAGTGGCGCCGGCTCACCGAGCCCGTGGCCGTCTCGATGTCCCGCGCGATGTCCGCGGCCATCGAGCAGCAGCTGCCGGGCCAGCTCCCCGAGGGCATGGACGCCTCCCTGCTCGGCGGGCTGCAGCCCATGCTGAAGAACATGGGCGGCACGATGTTCGGCCTGCAGCTCGGCGGCGCCGTGGGCGCCCTGGGCAAGGAGGTGCTCTCGGGCACGGACATCGGCCTGCCCGTCGCCGGCCACCGTCTCGCCCTCGTCCCCGTGAACATCGAGGAGTTCGGCGACGGGCTCTCGGTGCCGGACGACCAGATCCGCATCTACCTGGCCCTGCGCGAGGCCGCACGCATGCGCCTGTTCCTGCACTCGCCGTGGCTCGAGCGGGACCTGTACGCCGCCGTCGAGCAGTACGCCGCGGGCATCCGCCTGGACACCGAGGGCATCGAGCGGGCCGCGCAGTCGGTGGACCCGATGGACCCCGGCTCCCTGCAGGCCGTGTTCGACGGGGCGTCCTTCATCGCCGCCCCGGACGCCACCCAGCAGGCCGCGCTGGACCAGCTGGAGCTGCTCGTCGCCCTCGTGGAGGGCTGGGTGGACGTGGTGGTCGCCGAGGCCGCGCGCCCCCTCGAGTCGGCGGCCGCCCTGCGCGAGACCATGAACCGCCGCCGCGCCTCGGGTGGCCCGGCCGAACAGGCCTTCGCCGCCCTCGTGGGCCTCGAGCTGCGCCCGCGCCGCCTGCGCGAGGCCGCCGCGTTCTGGGAGCACGTCACGGCCGAGCACGGCACGGAGTACCGCGAGGAGATCTGGCGCCATCCCGAGCGTCAGCCCACGGCGGAGGACCTCGAGGACCCCGCCGGGTACGCCGGGCGCCGCTCCGCCGCGGACGCCAGCGCCGAGTCCCTCGACGACGAGCTGCGCAAGCTCCTCGAGGGCGGCTTCGGCGACGCGCCGCGCGAGGGCTGAGCCCCTCCCGGCACGACGGCGGCGGGCGGTCCGGCACCTCGGGTGCGGGCCGCCCGCCGTCGTGTCAGCCCGCGTCCTCGTCCTCCGCCCACCGGTCCGGCGCCGTGCGACCGCGGCCCTCGGCGAAGGTGACCCCCTCGAGGAAGGCCATCGCCTCGGCGTAGCGCGGGTACCGGTCCACGAGGCGTCGGAAGGCCGGGCCGTGTCCGGACTCCAGCAGATGGGCCAGCTCGTGGACGAGCACCGCCGCCACCACCCAGTCCGGCATGCCGCGCAGCTGCGTCGAGAGCCGGATGGTGCCGCGGGCCGGCGTGCACGAGCCCCAGCGGCGGCGCTGCCGGGCCGACCACGTGACCGAGACCGGACGGGCCCGCCCACCCAGGTGCGCCGCCGAGAGCCGTCCCGCCCAGGCCAGGAGCGCGTCGTCGGAGCGAGCGTCGGCGGGGCGGCCGTCCAGGTCGGCCGCGGGCTGCCCCGTCCCGCCGCGTGCGCCCACCTTCGCGACCATCCGGCCGATCCACTCGCGCTCCTGCGCAGCCGAGAGCCGGGCCGGGACGTTGACCTGCAGGCGGCCGTCGCGCCACGCCGCCGAGACGGTGCGGGTGCGGGCCGTGGAGCGCACGAGCCGCACGGGCGTGCCCTCCCAGTCCAGATCGATGCTCTCGCGGGCGGGACCGCGGTGGGCGGCCGGGACGGCACGCGGAGGGCGGCCGGGGGCGGGCGGGACAGGGCGCATCCGGCCATTGTCCGGCATGGGCCGCAGGCTGTGGACAATCCGGCGCGGTCCGGGAGTGCCCTGGCAGGGTGGGAGGCACCGAGCCGAGAGGAGAGCCGTGCGCACCGTCGCCGAGACCGTCACCACCGTCCCTCATGACGCCGCCGCGTCAGCGCTGCAGCCGGGGGCGTGGGCCCCGCCGACCGACGTCCATGTGGCAGGCCTCGACGCGGTGGGCGCGGCGATCGCCCACGCGCTGGCGGGGGCCGGGGCGCTGCGCCTGGCCCTGTGGGATCCGCGGCCCGTCGACGCCGCGGACCTGGGGACCGGCCTGCTGCCCGGGGACCTCGGTCGGCCCCGGGCGGGTGCGCTCGAGCGCCGGCTGGGCGATGTGGCCCCCGGGCTGCGCGTCTTCGCGCACCACGGCCCGGTGCCGGTGCTCGTGGGGCAGGCGACGGTGGCGGTGGGGTCCGTGCTCGACGCGGACCTGGCCGCGCAGGCCCTGGCCGCCGACCACCCGCTGCTGCCGGTCACGGTGGGGCCGAGAGCGGTCACGGTCGGACCGTGGTGCGCCCCCGGGGTGCGCGGGTGCCCGCTGTGCCGATGGCCCGCGGACCCGGCGGGCGTCCCCGGTGTCCCGACGGCGCCCGGCCCGTCGGCGCACCGGGGACAGGTGGACGGGCTCGCGGCGCTGCGGGCCGCCGTGCTGACCGTGGACGCGCTGCGGACCGGACCGGCCCCCGGCGTGCTGCGGGCCGATCGGGTGACGGGACGCACGCGCCGGGTGAAGGTCCGCCCCCGGCCCGGCTGCGCCTGCGACCCGGACGCGCTCGGCTGGGCGTTCTGACGGGGTCGGCGCCGCCGGCGGAACGGGGTGCGGGCCCGCGGCTCAGGCCGTCGGGGTGCCGTGCAGCAGCTCGAGCAGCTCCGGTCCGTGCTTCTCCAGCTTGGCCTTGCCGAGGCCGGGCACCTTCAGGAGCTCTGCCGGGGTCCTCGGCATGGCCTCGGCGATGGCCACGAGGGTGGCGTCCGTGAACACCACGAACGCGGGCATCCGCATCTCGGCGGCCGTGCGGGTGCGCCAGTCGCGCAGCTCCTCGAGCACGGCCTCGTCGTAGGTGGCGGGGCAGTCCAGGCAGCGGCCGACCTTGCGCTCGGCTCCCGTCTCGAGGGGCTTGCCACACGTGCGACACACGGCGACCTTCGCACCCCGGCGCCGCGGCGCCGTCGGGCCGGCCGCGGAACCACGGGCCGGGGCGTGCTCGCGGGTGCCGCCGAGGGTCGGGTCGATGGCCCACAGGAACCGGGAGGGCCGCCGGGTGGAGCGCCCGCCCGTGCCCCGCGAGAGCGTCCACGTCAGCGACAGGTGCTGGCGGGCACGCGTGATGCCCACGTAGAGCAGGCGCCGTTCCTCGTCCACCTCGGCCTGGGTCTCCGCGAAGGAGATCGGCATGAGCCCCTCGGACAGGCCCACGAGGAACACCGCGTCCCACTCGAGGCCCTTGGCGGAGTGCAGCGAGGCCAGGGTGATGCCCTGCACCGTCGGCGCGTGCTGGTGCTGGGCGCGCTCGTCGAGCTCGGCCACGAGCTCGGTCAGCGTGAACTCGGCCCCGCGCGTCGTGGCGAGCTGGTCGGCGAGGTTGACGAGGGCGTGCAGGGACTCCCACCGTTCACGGGCCGCGCCGGAGGCCGACGGCGGTTCGGCGGAGTAGCCGAGCGAGGAGAGCACGTCCCGCACCCGGTCCGTGACGTCGTCGCCCGTCAGGTCCTGGGCGGCGCGGGCGGCGGCCCGCAGCTGCAGGATGCCGTCGCGCACCTCGCGCCGGGAGAAGAACCGCTCGCCGCCGCGCAGCTGGTAGCCGATGCCCGCTGAGGACAGCGCCGTCTCGAAGGCCTGGGACTGGCCGTTGGTGCGGAACAGGACGGCGATCTCGGAGGCGGGCACGCCGTCGTCGATCAGCGCCGCGATCCGGTCGGCGACCCAGCCGGCCTCGGCCTCGTCGTCGGTGCACTCCGCGAACACGAGGTCGGGGCCGGCCGGCCGCTGGGAGACGAGCTCGAGGGGGTCGGGCCAGCGCGGCATCGTGCGGTCCCGCTCCCCCGCCTTGGTGCGGTCAGCCAGCAGGCGGTTGGCCGCCTCCACGATCTGCGGGCTGGACCGGTAGTCGCGCACGAGCCGGACCACCGTGGCCGCGGGGTACCGCTCACGGAAGTCGGTGAGGAAGCGGGAGGTCGCGCCCGTGAACGAGTAGATCGTCTGGGAGGCGTCGCCGACGACGCACAGGTCGCCGCGGTCGCCGAGCCAGAGGTCGAGCAGGCGGTGCTGCAGCGGCGAGACGTCCTGGTACTCGTCCACCACGAACACGCGGTACTGGTCCCGGATCGTGGCCGCGATCTGCGGCTCGGTGGACAGGATCCCCACGAGGATCAGCAGCACGTCCTCGAAGTCGATCATGTTCCGGGCCGTCTTGGCCTCCTCGTAGCCGGTGTAGAGACGGGCGACGGTGGTGGCGGTCCAGCCGGCGGGCATCTCGCGCTCCTTGGCGGCCTCGGCGTAGCCCTCGGGGGCGTGCAGGGAGACCTTGGCCCACTCGATCTCGCCGGCGAGGTCGCGCAGGCCGGCCCGGTCCACGGTCATGCGCATGCGCTGGGCGACCTCCGTGAGCAGGCGCACCTTGTTCTCGATCAGCGAGGGCATGGGCCCGCCCACGGCCTGGGGCCAGAAGTACTGCAGCTGGCGCAGGGCAGCTGAGTGGAAGGTGCGGGCCTGGACGCCGGCCACGCCGAGGTCGCGCAGGCGGGTGCGCATCTCCGCGGCGGCGCGCGCCGTGAAGGTCAGGGCGAGGGTGCGGTGCGGGTCGAAGACGCCGGAGGCGACGCCGTAGGCGATGCGGTGCGTGATGGCGCGGGTCTTGCCGGTGCCGGCGCCGGCCAGGATGCAGACGGGCCCGTGCAGGGCCGTGGCGGCCCGGCGCTGCTCCGGGTCGAGGCCGCGGAGGATCTCGTCGGGAGTGCTCATGCGGGACGAGTCCTCCTAGGTGATCAGGGTCTGCGCATCGGGCAGCGTCCCACCGTACCAATCCTCGATGAGTGCCCGCGCGATGGACACGGCCCCGGGCAGGGTGACGTCGCCCGCGCGGGCCAGGTGCGCGAGCTCCTCCCGCTCGAACCAGCGCACGGAGAGGATCTCCTCGCCGTCTGGGACCGGCTCGACGCCGGCCGGGGCCAGGGCGGTGAACCCGAGCATGAGCGAGCGCGGGAACGGCCACGGCTGGGAGCCGCGGTAGCGCGGCTGCGTCACCGTGATCCCGGACTCCTCCGCGATCTCCCGGACCACCGCGTGCTCGAGGGACTCCCCCGGCTCCACGAACCCGGCCAGGCAGGAGTACAGCCCCTCGGGCCACGCCGCGTTGCGGCCCAGCAGGATCCGCCCGGCCGGGTCGATGACGGCCACGATCACCGCCGGGTCCGTGCGCGGGAACTGCTCCCGGGAGCAGTCGCGGCAACGACGCACCCAGCCGGCCGCCTCGACGTCCGTGACGCCGCCGCAGAACGCGCAGAAGCGGTGGGTGGCGTGCCAGTTGGCGTTCGCGACGGCGGCCACGAACAGCCCGGTGTCCGCGTCGCTGAGGGCGGCGGCCGCGTCGCGGAGGCCGACCCACACGGCGTCGGCGAGCGCGGCGGCCGCGTCCTCGGGCAGGGCCGCCGGCGGCTCGACGGCGACGGAGACCACCTCGCGCTCCCGCCCGTGCGGGCCCCGGTCCGCCGCGGTGCCGCGGCCCAGATACGCGGCCTCGGCCGGCACGGGACCGGAGGGCGCGGTGAAGACGAGCCGGCCGTCCGCGACCGGTGCGCGGCCGCCCTGCAGCCACAGGACCTCCGTCCCCTCGCGCGCCCAGGACGCCGCCAGGTGGCCCGGGTCGAGGCGGGCCACGGCACCGCGGTCCAGCTCCTCGCGGGCCAGCGGCAGGGCCAGCGGCGGTGCGGCGGTGGGGTCGGACGACGACGGGGGGCAGGAGGCCATGCGTCCAGGCTAGCGACCCGTCTCCGGTGCGCCCGACGACGGGGGAGGGCGTTCCGCGCCTAGGCTGGAGGGGTGGATCGTCAGCCCCTTCGTCTCGCAGCCCTGGCCGCCGCGGCCGTCCCCGGCCTCGCCCCCGTCTCCGTGGAGGCGAGCCCGGACGACCCCGCGGACTTCTCGACCGCCGTCGTCGTGGACGGTGAGGGCCAGCGGTGGCGGGTCCGCTCGCCCCGCACCCCGGAGGCGGGCATCCGTCTCGAGACGGAGCTGCAGGTGCTGGCGGGCCTGACCCCGGCGGTGCGCGCCGGCCTGCCGTTCCGCACGCCCTCCGTGGCGGGCGCGGTGCGGCTCGAGGGGCTGCGCACCTTCGTCTACCAGGACATGCCCGGGCGTCCCGTCACCCTGGACGAGCTGGCCCGGCTCGGCGAGCCCGCGGTGCAGGACGTGGGCCGTGTGCTGGCCGCGATCCACACGCTGCCCTCGGACGTCGTGGACCACGCGGACCTGCCCTCCTACACGGCGGAGCAGATCCGGCAGCGTCACCTCCACGCCCTCGACCAGGCGGCCACCTCCGGCCGCGTGCCGCCCCTGCTGCTGCGCCGCTGGGAGGAGGCCATGGAGGAGGAGGCCCTGTGGCGGTTCACCCCGGTGCCCGTGCACGGTGACCTGCACGAGGACAACCTGCTCCTCGAGCGCGGCCGCGTGGTGGGCGTGACGGGCTGGACGGACCTGCACGTGGGCGACCCCGCCGGCGACGTCGCCTGGCTGGCCGCCGCCACGGACCCGGACCTGGCCGACCGCGTCCTCGACGCCTACGCGGCCCGGCGGGCCGACGCGGGGGCCGCCGACGACGGCGACGCCCACCTGATGCGCCGTGCGGCGCTGCTCGCCGAGTTCGCCCTCGCCCAGTGGCTCACGCGGGGCCTGGACCGGCACGACGCGGGGATGGTCGCCGAGGCGGAGGCCATGCTGGCCGAGCTCGAGGGCGACGTGCGCGCCGCGCAGGAGGCGGCCGCGCGCCAGGCGGAGGCCGACGCGGCCGCCGACGCCGCCGAGGACGCCCGGGATGCGGCGGAGGACGCCCGGGAGGCCGCGGCCGCGAGGACCGCGGACCCGGAGACGGGCCCGCTGCCCGCCGTCGAGGTGGTGCGGCCGATCAACGGCGGGCCAGGGCGTCCGTGATGTGACGCTCGAGCTCCTCCTCCCCCGGCAGGTCCGGGAAGGAGCGCTCCTGCCCGTGGGCCACGTACACGAAGCTGGCCCCGATCCGTTCCAGCGGGATCCCGTGCAGCCGTGACCAGGCGAGCCGGTAGACGGCCAGCTGCAGCGACTTGAGCTCGAGGTCGCGGCCCCGCGGCACGGCGCCGGTCTTCCAGTCGACGAGCTCCCAGTCGGCCTCGGGGTCGAAGGGCAGGCGGGGGTCCCCGCCGGAGCGGTAGATCGCGTCGACCCGGCCCCGCAGCGTGATCCCGCCGACCGTCGTCTCGACCGGGGCCTCGACGAAGGCCGGGGTGCGCTCCGCCCAGCGCGAGGAGCGGAACCACTCCTGCATCGGGCCGAGGTCGAGGGCCTCGTCGACCCACAGGTCCGCGGCGTCCTCGGCCGAGTCGATGTCCAGCATGCCGGTGGCCCCGAAGCGCTCCTCGAGCCACGCGTGGAACGCCGTGCCGCGTCGCGCCGCGTGCGCGGGCGGCCGGGGCAGGGGCCGGCGCAGCTGCTCGGCCACGGCCTGCGGGTCGGCGGCGAGCTCGCCGTAGAGGGACACGGAGACGTGCTCGGGCAGGGCGGTCTCCCCGCCCGTCCCGGCGACGTCCCGGCGGCGCAGCAGCACCCAGTCCACCTGGCGGGCCAGCTCCGGGTCGTCCCCGAGCGCCGCCGGATCCGCGGCGTGCACGGCCGCGGCGGCCGCCTCCACCCCGTGCCGGCGGGCCCGGGAGCGGTGCGGCAGCGGCTGCCAGCGTTCCTCGTCCTCGGGGTCCTCCGGGTCGGCGACGAAGGCCTCCGGGCCGTCGAGCGGGTCGAAGGGCCAGCGGGCGACCAGCATCCGGGCCGCGGCGGGGTTGGCCTCGGGCAGGTCGTCCTCGGCCGGGGCGGGGCCGAGCGCGACGCCGGGCACCTCCCCCGCCAGACCGGCCACCTCCTCGAGGAAGGCCGAGGCCGGCAGGGGCTCCTTGTTGACTCCCTTGAACAGGGAGGTGCTCAGCCACAGGGCGGATCGCGCGCGCGTGTACGCCACGTAGGCCAGGCGCCGCTCCTCGCGCTCGGCGTGCGCGGCCACGGCCACGGCATACGGATCCGGGTTGCCCTCCTGGGCCGCCTTCGAGCTGTATCCGGTGCCGGCCGACTGGACCCAGTCCCGCTGGTCCTGCGCCCACGAGCCGTCCCACTGCGGCAGCGACGCGCGGTCCCCGCGCAGGGGCCACGGCAGCGCGCCGGCCCGGGGGCTGGTCCAGCGGTCCGCCCGGGTGGAGGGGAACGTGCCCTCCTGCAGGCCGGGGACCGCGACGACGTCCCACTCGAGCCCCTTCGAGGCGTGCGCGGTGAGCACCTGGACCAGGCCGGGGGTGGGTTCGGCGTTCTCGACGCCGAGGCCGTCCTCGTGCTCGAGGACGGACTCCGTCCAGGCCAGGAACGCCGTCAGGTCCGTCGCCGTGGTGCCGGCGCCGAAGTCGCGGGCCGCGTCCTGGAACGCGTTCAGGTGCCGCCGGGCCGCGGCCGCGGAGACGCCGGGCCGCAGGGCCACCTCGACGTCCAACCCCGTCTCACGGATCACCTCCGCGATGAGGTCGGCCGGGTCCTCCCCGGTGCGCGTGGAGAGCCGGCGCAGCTCGGCGTTGACGGCCCTCAGCCGGGCCAGGCCCTCGGGTGAGAAGCCGCGGCCACGGGAGCCGACCCAGTCCGTCCCCTCCCCGGGCAGGGAGTCGAGGGCCTCCAGCAGGGCGGCGGCGTCGGCGTCCTCCTCGGGGCTCACGTCCCGGTCCGGGGCCGCGTCCGGGGCAGCCCCGGCGGGGTCCTCCCGCCCACCGGCGGCCCGCTGGGCCCGCAGCCGCGAGACGAACCGGGCGCGCTCCTGGAGCACCTCGAGGTCGGCCACACCGATGCGCCAGCGCGGGCCGGTGAGCAGGCGGACGAGCTGGTCGCTGCGCGTGGGGTCGGCCAGCACGTGGAGGACGGCGAGCACCTCGGCGACCTCCGGCAGCGCCAGCAGCCCGGAGAGCCCGAGCACCTCGTAGGGCAGGCCGGCGGCGTCGAGCGCGTCCAGCACGGGGCCGAACTGGGCGCGGGTGCGGCACAGGACGGCGCGGCTCGGGGTGGTCCCCCCAGGCCCGGACCCGGTGAGGGCGCCGAGGCGGGCGACGACGTCGGCGGCCTCCTCCTCCGCGGTGACGAACCGGTCCACCCGGACGACGCCCTCCCCCGCGCCCGGTCGGGGTCGCAGGGTGCGCACCTCCACCGGCGCGCCGCCCGGCGCGGCGGCGTGGGCGTTCAGCGGCGCGGCGACGGCGTTGGCGACCGCTAGGATCGACTCCTCGTTGCGCCACGCGATCGTCAGGTGCGAGACGTCCGCGTTCACGCGCCGCGGGGCGCCGCCGGGGCCGGTCTCCAGCCGGGGGAAGGCGTGCGGGAAGGCGAAGAGCTGTCCGGCGGAGGCGCCGCGGAAGCCGTAGATCGACTGGTGGGGGTCGCCCACCGCGGTGACGCAGTGCCCCAGCCCGGGCGCGTCGTCCTCGGGGCCGCGCGGGCCGAACAGCCCGGCGAAGATCCGCATCTGGGCATGGGAGGTGTCCTGGAACTCGTCCAGCAGCACCACGGGGAACCGCGCGCGCTCCTGCTCGCCGGCCGCCGGCACCTCGACGGCGATGCGCGCCGCGTGGCGCAGCAGGTCGCCGAAGTCCATGACGTCCTGCTCGCGCTTGACCTCGTCGTAGCGGGCCAGGAGGTCCGCCATGAGGGCGCGGTCCGCCAGGCCGGTCAGGAACTCCTGGATCTCCTTCGAGGGGGTCTTGGCGCGCGGGGGCAGCGGCAGGGCGCTCCCCTGCTCGGCCAGCCGGGCGAGGAACCCGCGCACCTCGTCCGCACTCACCAGGTGCTCGGCCATGTCCCCGGCCAGCCGCAACGCCTGCGTGATGAGCCGGGACGGGGCCACGCCGAGGGTGTCCGCGACCACCGGATGCGAACGCACGACGGCGCCCATGAGCCGGTGGGCGTCCGCGCCCCCGAGCAGCCGCGCCTCCGGTTCCACGCCGATCCGCAGACCGTGGTCCCGCACGAGCGCGCCGGCGTAGGAGTGGTACGTGGACACCGAGGCGCGGCCCAGGTCCTCGGGCTCCCCGTCGAAGCCGGGGATCTCGAGGCCGGAGCGCAGCAGGGCGTCCACGCGCCCGTTGATCCGCTCGGCGAGCTCACCGGCCGCCTTCCGGGTGAACGTGACGCCGAGGACCTCGTCCGGGCGCACGAGCCCGTTGGCCACGAGCCAGACCACGCGGTCGGCCATGGTGGCGGTCTTGCCGGAGCCGGCGCCGGCCAGCACCAGGCGCGGAGTGAGCGGGGCGGTGACCACCTCGGCCTGCTCCTGCGTGGGCGGGGGCAGCCGCAGCCGCGCCGCGATGTCCCCCGGGGAGTGGACCGCGTCCTCGACGCGCGGGCGATCGGTCGGGGCGGCGGGATCGCCGGTCAGCGGGGCCATTCGGTGACCTGCCTTCCTTCGGAGCAGAGCGGACAGACGGAGGGCAGCGCGCACCGGCGGGCGCCGGCCTCGTGGAGGGCGAGGAAGCGCGGCCCCGTGGTGCGGCGGGCCGCCGTGAACACCTGCTCGAGCGCCCAGGTGTCCTCGTCCTCGAGGGCCGGCTGGTCCTGCACCTTGGTCTTCTGGGTGCCGGCGCCGAGCTGGACGAGGGCCGCGCCGGCCGGCGTCGCGGGCCGCTTTAGCCCGGCGAGCGCGGCGCGCAGGGCGGGGTCGGTGGCGGGGTCGTCCCGGACCTGCTCCAGACCGCCGGCGCGGACGGCCACCTGGTAGGCGGCCAGCTGGGGCTGGCGCGCCATCTCCGCACCGGTGGGCGCGCTGCGGCCGGTCTTGAGATCGGCGATGAAGGGCCGGCCCTGCGCGTCCGCCTCGAGCCGGTCCACGACGCCGGTGATCCGGACGGTGGTCCCGCCCCAGGTCAGGTCCGCGAGGAGCCGCACCTCCTGGGCCACGGGCCGACGCCCGGCCGCCCGGGCGATGCTCCAGTAGCCGATGTAGGCGTCCACCAGGCCGCGGGCCCGGTCGTGCTCGATCTCCGTGATCCAGCCCTCCGGCAGGCCGAGTTCGGGCAGGCGGCGCTCCAGTTCGGCACGCACGTCCTCGGGCACGCCCTCGGGATGGTGTTCGGCCACCGAATGCACGAGCGTGCCCACGGACTGGGCGAGGGTCCCGCCCGCGTTCGCGCCGACGTGGTACAGCACCCAGTCCAGCGGATTGCGCAGGGCCGTCTCCACGCGGGAGGGCGAGAGCGCGACGACCTCGCGCTCCGGGTCGACGAGCGCGGCCTCGGTGGACAGCGGCAGCAGGCCCCACCAGCGTCGGGGGTCCGCGACGGTCACGCCGTCCTCGGCGAGGACCGCCAGGCCGGCGGCCGCCGCGGCCCGGGATGTCGCCCCGTCGGCCGCGTCCGCCTCGTCCCCGGCCTCCAGGACGCGGCGCAGCCGGCCGACGAGCGCGGACGCCGTGATCGGGTCGGGGACCGCGGTGAGCCGCCGGACGCCGGCGGCGTCGCGCGCCTCGGCGGGCAGCCGTTCGGGCGGGTCCACCAGGTCGAGGAAGTCGGAGGGGCCCTCATCCGGCGAGCGGACGGCCGTGACGACCACCTGACGCCGTGCCCGGGAGACCGCGGCCGCGAGCATGCGCAGCTCGTCCTGACGCACCTCGCGCAGCCGGGTGCGGTGATCCGTGGGCCACGGGGCGTCCGCGGGCAGGGTCACGAGGTCCACGAGGTCGGTGGCGCCGAGCAGCTGGCCGCGCAGCCGGGTGTTCGGCCACACGCCCTCCTGCAGGCCCACGACGATCACCGTGTCCCACTCCTGGCCGGCCGCCGCGGCGGGGGTGCGCACGTGCACGGCGTCACCGGACTCGGCACGGCGGGCCAGGGTGTCCACGGGCAGGTCCTGGGACTCCATGTAGACGGCGAACGACTCGGGCGACGCGCCCGGGAACTGGTCCACGAAGCGCTCGGCCACCTTGAACAGGGCGACGACGGCGTCGAGGTCCGCGTCCGCCCGGCGGGACTCGCGGCGGTCGTTCGCGTGCTCGGCGGGCCGCAGCGCGAGCGAACGCCACCGCTCGGCCCGACCGGAGGCGGACCACAGCGCCCACAGCACGGTCTCGGGCGAGGCCGAGGGGGCGCGGGCGGCCTCCAGGCCGTCCCGGAGCATCCAGTGGACGCGGCGCAGGGCGCGGTGCCGCTCGTGCTCGGGGCCGGCCAGGCTCGGGTCCAGCAGGGCCGCGGCGAGCAGCGCGTCCGAGGTGCGCCGGCCGCCCCGGCCCCGCTCGGCGGCCAGCAGGTCCTGGCGCAGCCGCCGCACGTGCAGCGCGCTGGCCATCCCGTACCGGCCGGTGAGCAGTCCCACGACCTCGTCCGGGTCGAGCACGTCCTCGACCCGGGCCTCCGGATCCTCCGCGAGCGCCCCCGCCGCGTCCACCAGCGTGAGCAGGGGCGCGACGGCGGGCTCCTCCTTCAGCACGAGCCCGGCGGCGTCGCGCAGCACGGGGACGCCCTCGGCCTCCAGGTGGCGGGCGAGCGCGGCCACACGGGAGCCGGAGCGGGCGACCACGAGGATCCGGTCCAGGGGCACCCCGTCCTCGTGGTGGACCCGCAGCACCCGTTCGAGGACGAGCTGGTCCTCGTGGGCGCGGGTGGGCACGACGTGCGCGCGGACGGCGCCGTCACCGTCCGCCGGGACGGTGTCGGTCCGGGTCCGTTCGACGCCGGCGGTGCGCTGGCGGACCCGGCGGGCCACGCGCAGGTAGGCGTCCTGGACCTCGGCGCGCATGCGGTGCCCGCGCGTCAGCACCCGGACGCGCCCGTCCGGGGACGCGGGCGGGGCGGCCCCCGGCACGGGATCGGGGTCGAGGACCCCGGGGTACCGGGCGAGGAGGTCGGGCCGGGCGCCGCGGAAGCCCTCCACGGTGGTGTCCGGCGACGCGGTGAGCAGCACGTCCCGCCCGCGTCCGAGCACGGTGAGCAGGTCGTGCACGGCGGGGGTGGCCTCGTGGAGGTCCTCGACCACGAGCACGGCCAGGCGGTCCCGCTCCGCCGCCACGAACGCCTGCGCCGCGGCGTCGCGCTCCGGGTCCTCGGGATGCCGCTCGGTGAGCACGCGGACGGCGGCGGACAGCAGCCCGGCGGCGTCGAACGCCTCGGCCATGCCCAGGTCGATCCGGTCCCGGTAGTCCTGCAGCAGCACGGCCGCGGCCTCCCACTCGGGGCGCCCGTGGGCGGTGCCGAGCTCCTGCAGGCGGCCCGGCTCGAGGCCGAGCTCGCTCATGCGGTCCACGAGCTCGCGGACCTCGCGGCGGAATCCCCGCGCCTCCACGGCGGGGGCGACGTCGGCCGGCCAGTCCGGCGCGGCGGCGAGGCCGGCGGCGTAGCCCTCGAGCAGCTCGGCGATGACCGTGTCCTGCTCGGCACCGGTGAGCAGCCGGGGGGCGACCTCCAGATGCCTCAGCGGTCCCGTGACGCGGGCGCGGCGCAGCAGGTCGAACGCGTAGGAGGACCAGGTCCGCACGGGAGTGACGGCGCGGGTGCCTCGACCGGCGGCGGCGAGCCGGCGGGTCAGGGCGTCGCGCAGCCGCGCCGCCGCGTCCCGGCTCGGGGCCAGCAGCAGGAGGGACTCGGGGTCCAGCCCCTCCTCGATCCGGCGGGCCGCGTACTCGACCGCCACGGTGGTGCGCCCCGTGCCGGGGGCGCCCAGCACGAGCACGGCGCCGTGCCCGGGGGCGAGCGAGGCGATCGCCTCCTGCTCGTCCGTGAGCGTGATCCGGTCCTCGGGCGCGGCGGCCGTGCGCACCAGCCGGGCGGCCCGTTCCGGCGCCGCCGCGTCGTCGTCGAAGGGGTCCTCCCCGTGTTCCCTGGTCATGGACCCATCCTCGCACCGGGCCCGGACACGATACGGTCGGCGATCGCACGGATCGCCCGCGCGGCGCCGTCGTCGGGCTCCCAGCGGGCCCGGCGCAGGTCCACGCGCCCGGCCGGGGTGCGGGGCGTGCCCTCCCGCTCGTGCTCGACGGCGGCCCGCGCGGCCAGCTCCGGGGGCAGCGAGCCGTCGGCCCGGACCACCCGCCACCACGGCGTGCCGGGGCTCGATTCGGCCATCGCCCGGCCGGCCTGCCGCGGACCGCCGACCCCCAGCAGGCCGGCCAGCCCCCCGTAGCTGACGGCGCGTCCGGGCGGGACCAGACGGGCGAGCGCCTCGAGCCCCTCGCCGAGGGTGAGCGGTCCGTCGTCGCGGTGGCGGGCGCCGGGGAGCACAGGGTGATCGGTCACGACCCCATCCTGTCGTGTCCGCCGGTCCGGGTAGCGTGAGGCGCGTGACTTGGCATGAGAGCATCCGCGCCGGCTTCGACCTCGAGACCACCGGACGTGATCCGCGCACCGCGCTGATCGTGACCGCCACCCTGGTGATGGTGGACGAGCACGGCCGCGCCGCGTCGTCGGCCGAGTGGCTCGTGGACCCGGGCGTGCCCATCCCCGCCGAGGCGGCCGAGGTCCACGGCGTCACCACGGAGCGGGCGCAGGCGGAGGGCATGCCCGCCGCGCAGGGCGTCACGGAGATCACCGAGACCCTGCGGGACCTGTTCGCCGCGGGCATCCCCGTGGTGGCCTTCAACGGCGTGTACGACTTCACGGTGATGGACCGGGAGGCGCGCCGCCACGGGCTGACGCCGCTCGAGGCCCGCCCCGTGATCGACCCGTTCGTGCTGGACAAGCAGGTGGACCGGTTCCGCAAGGGCAAGCGCACGCTCTCCGCGGTGTCCGAGCACTACGGGGTGACCCTGGAGAACGCGCACACCTCCGCGGCGGACGCCCTCGCCGCCGTCCAGGTGGCCGACGCCCTGGCCGCCCGGTACGAGCAGCTGCGCGTGGCGCCGACGGACCTGCACGAGCGGCAGGTCCGCTGGAAGGCCGAGCAGGCGGAGAGCTTCGAGCAGTACCTGCGACGCAAGGACCCGCAGGCCACCGTCTCGCGCCACTGGCCGGTCGAGGCCGAGCGCTGAGCGCCCGGCCCCGACCCGCACCCGGGTCTCAGCCCTGGGGCGTCGCCGCCGCGGCCGCCTTCGCCGCGGCCGGCAGCGCGTCGAGCACCCGGGTGACCGCCGCGTCGTCGTGGGCGGCGGAGACGAACCAGGCCTCGAACACGGACGGCGGCAGGTACACGCCGGAGGCCAGCATCGACTGGAAGAACGGGGCGTAGCGGAAGACCTCCTGGCCCTGGGCGTCCCGGTAGTCCCGCACGCCGGTGCCGGAGGTGCCGAACGCCAGGGAGAACAGGGTGCCGGCCCGCTGGATCGAGTGGTCCACGCCCTCGGCGTCGAGCGCGGCCACGAGGCCCTCGCGCACGGCGTCCGAGGCGCGCGTCACGGCCGCGTAGACGGCCTCGTCGGCGCGGGAGAGCGTGGCGTGGCCGGCGGCCATGGCCACCGGATTCCCGGAGAGGGTGCCGGCCTGGTACACGGGGCCGAGCGGGGCCAGGTGGTCCATGATCTCGGCGGAGCCGCCCAGGGCGGCCGCGGGCATGCCGCCGCCGATCACCTTGCCGAAGCACCAGATGTCCGGGGTCCAGCCCTCGGGCTGTCCGGACAGGCCCCAGCCGCCCGTGGCGGTGGCGCGGAAGCCGGTGAGCACCTCGTCCCAGATCAGCAGCGCGCCGTGGCGGCGGGTGATCTCGCGCAGGAACGCGTTGAAGCCCTCGGCGGGCTCCACGACGCCCATGTTGCAGGGCACGGCCTCCGTGATGAGCGCGGCGATGCGCTCACCGTGCTCGGCGAACACGGCCTCGACGGCGGCGCGGTCGTTGTAGTCCACCACGATCGTCTCGGACGCCGCGGCCTCGGTGACGCCGGCGGAGCCGGGCATCCCGGCCGTCGCGACGCCGGAGCCCGCGGCGGCCAGCAGGCCGTCCGAGTGGCCGTGGTAGCAGCCGGAGAACTTGACGATCAGGTTCCGGCCCGTCACGCCGCGCGCCAGGCGCAGCGCCGTCATGGTGGCCTCGGTGCCGGTGGAGACGAAGCGCACGCGCTCCACGGGCACGCGGGAGGCGATCAGCTCGGCCAGAGCCGTCTCCCCCTCCACGGACGTGCCGAAGCTCAGCCCGCGGTCCACGGCGGCGTGCACGGCCTCGACCACGCGGGGGTCGTTGTGGCCGAGCAGCATGGGGCCCCACGAGCACACGAGGTCCACGTACTCGGTGCCCTCGACGTCTCTCAGGTACGCCCCGCGCGCGGAGGCCATGAACCGGGGCGTGCCGCCCACGGAGCCGAAGGCGCGCACGGGCGAGTCCACGCCGCCCGGGATGACCCGCTGGGCCGCGGCGAAGGCGGCGGCGTTCGTGGTCGGGGTCGCGTTCGGGGTGGTCGTCATCAGAGCGAGTCCTCCTGGATCCAGCGGGCCAGCTCGGCGGCCCAGTAGGTCAGCACGGTGTCGGCGCCGGCGCGCCGGATGGAGAGCACGGACTCGATGATCGCGGCCTTCCGGTCGATCCAGCCGTTGGCCGCGGCGGCCTCGATCATCGCGTACTCCCCCGAGATCTGGTAAGCGGAGACGGGCACGTCCGCCATGTCCGCCACGTCGCGCACGATGTCCAGGTAGCTCATGGCGGGCTTGACCATGACCATGTCCGCACCCTCCTCGAGGTCCAGGGAGACCTCGAGCAGCCCCTCGGTCCGGTTCGCGGGGTCCATCTGGTAGGTCTTGCGGTCGCCCTGCAGGGCGGAGTCGACGGCGTCCCGGAACGGGCCGTAGAACGCGGAGGAGTACTTCGCGGCGTAGGCGAGGATCGCGGTGTCGGTGCGGCCGGCGTCGTCGAGGGCCTCGCGGATCACGCGGACCTGGCCGTCCATCATCCCGGAGGGGCCGAGCACGTCCGCGCCGGCCTCGGCCTGCGCCACGCCCATCTGCGCGTAGATCTCCAGCGTGGCGTCGTTGTCCACGACGCCGTCCGCGGTGAGCACGCCGCAGTGCCCGTGGTCGGTGAACTCGTCCAGGCACAGGTCGCTCATCACCACGACGGCGTCCCCCACCTCCGCCTTGACGTCCCGGATGGCCGCGTTGAGCACGCCCTCCGGATCCAGTGAGGCGGAGCCCGTGGCGTCCCGTTGGGCCGGGATGCCGAAGAGCATGATGCCGCCGACGCCCAGCTGGGCGGCCTCGCCGGCGGCGGCCTTGAGCGTGTCCGTGGTGTGCTGCACGACGCCCGGCATGGAGGCGATGGGCTGCGGCTCGCCCACGCCCTCCTTGATGAAGGCGGGCAGGATCAGCTGGTTCGGGTGGATGCGGGTCTCGGCGACCAGCCGGCGCAGGGCGGCGGACTGGCGGAGCCGACGGGGACGCTGATGGGGGAAGGACATGGCCTCGAGTCTAGGTGTTGTGGGTCATGAGG
>NZ_JXSP01000141.1:0-1598 GCF_000946635.1 Micrococcus sp. MS-ASIII-49 | reverse complement strand
CAACAACGTCATGCCCTCCTACATCTAGGGCGTGTTGCTAAAGGAGGGTAGTCAGCCAGTGCAGTGTCGCTGCGAGGCTGAGTCCGGCGTGATAGTTCCGGGCGTACTTGTCCGAACGCATCGCGATCCCTCGCCACTGTTTGAGCCGGTTGAAGCACCGCTCCACGACATTGCGGCCCCGATAGCGCTGGCGCTGGTCTTCACCGAAGTCGATCGGCCGGCCCGGGCGTCTGCGCCGGTGCGTGATCTGATCGGCCCGCTCGGGGATCGTGGCCGCGATGCCATGCCGGCGCAGCCAGGCCCGGTTCGCCTTCGAGGGGTAGCCCTTGTCTGCAATCAGGCGGTCAGGCCGTATCCGGGGCCGCCCACGGGCCCCGGCAACGCTGATCTGCTCCAGCGTGGTGGCCAGCATCGGGGTGTGAAGCCACCTGCCCGCCGGTCACCACGAACGCCAGCACCCTGCCCTTGCCATCACAGACCAGATGATTCTTCGTCGTCAGACCGCCGCGGGAGCGTCCGATGGCATGGTCAGCCGGCTCGTCCGCTGATTTCTTGTCGTTCATCCAGGCCCCCTGTGGGGCGGGGCAGGGTCGCCCCGTGCTGGTGGACGCGCACGATCGTGGAATCGATCGAGGCCACCCAGTCCAGCTCGCCAGCCTGCTGTGCCATGGACTGGGTCTTCTCCAGCACCCGCTCCCACACGCCCTGGGCGGCCCACCGGTTGAAGTTCTTGTAGATCGTGTTCCAGTTCCCGAACCGCTCGGGCAGATCCCGCCACGGCGCCCCCGTGCGGAAGCGCCACGCGGTGGCCTCGACCACCGCGCGCCGATCCACCGGCGGACGCCCGGTGGTCTTGGCTTCGGGGAACAGTGGGCCGATCACGGCCCAGACCTCGTCCGAGATGACATCACGCGACATGACCCCAGACTCGCGCATCCACGTCCCCGAACCCTTTAGCAACACGCCCTAGGCGCGGTGCGGCGGGACGCGCCGGTCGGCGCGGGGCGGCGGGGGGTCGGGGCACGGCCACCCGACTCCCCGCGGCAATTCGGTTGCGCACAACCTGACCGCGGACTACGCTCGCTCGTGAGCGCGGAGACGCGCCACCCGCGCCTCGGGCCCGCCACCCGGACCCGTCACCGGCAAGGAAGGCACCGCATGATCGAGATCGACCCCCTCTACACCGCCGAGGCCGTCGCCACCGGCGCCGGCCGCGACGGCCACGTCCAGACCGCGGACGGCCGCATCGCACTGGACCTCGCGGTCCCCGCGGAGATGGGCGGCAGCGGCGACGGCGCGAACCCCGAGCAGCTGTTCGCGGCCGGCTACGCCGCGTGCTTCCACTCCGCGCTGCAGAGCGTGGCCCGTCAGGCCAAGAAGAAGCTCGGCGACTCCTCCGTGGGCGCACGCGTCGCCATCGGCAGGGCCGGCGAGGGCTTCGGCCTGGCCGTCGTGCTCGAGGTCGTGATCCCCGACCTGCCCCATGACGAGGCCCAGCAGCTCGCCGACGCGGCTCACCGGGTCTGCCCCTACTCCAACGCCACGCGCGGCAACATCCGCGTGGACGTGCAGGTCGTCGACGACTGACCCCCCACCCC
>NZ_JXSP01000140.1:0-1717 GCF_000946635.1 Micrococcus sp. MS-ASIII-49 | reverse complement strand
GAGCATCAACGCCCTGGCCGAGAGCGTGAACGGGCTCTACAAGGCCGAACTCATCCACTCCAAGCGGATCTGGGAGTCCGTGTAGGCGGTGGAGCTGGCCACCATGGGGTGGGTGCACTGGTGGAACACCACCCGCCTCCACGAGACCCTCGGCTACCGCACTCCCGCAGAAGTTGAGACGGCCTACACTCACGACCAGGATTCAGCGCCCGTTGCGTCCTGACCTCGGAACGAAACCCAGGGCGCTTCACATCGAGTGTATCGACGTGCCACGAGCGACCCCTTCGCGCGTCTATCAGGATCGACTCGTCCCGTCCCACCCCTTTACGGAACCCCAAATGGCGATATCATCGCCATATGACGATTGATGCGATCCCGGCCGAGCCTCAGTTCGAGGTGGCAGACAGTCATGCCGCGCTCTTCCATGCCCTCGCCGAACCCACACGCTTGGCTCTCCTCCAGCACCTCTCGACCGGTGAGCACCGAGTTCGCGACCTTGTCGAACACATGCACCTTGCCCAGTCGACCGTCAGCAAGCATCTCTCGTGCCTGCGCGACTGCGGTCTGGTCACCGCGCGCACTGAAGGCCGCGCTTCCTGGTTCACCCTCGCCGATCTGCCCCGACTAAAGGGCCTGCTCGAGGTGGCGGACGACCTGCTCGACACCTCCGGGACCACCCTCTCCCTGAAGAACCACCGCGATCACGAGAACCTCGAGGACGGGGACCTCTGATGAGCTCAGGACACGACCATTCGCACGGCGGCAGCGGGTCGAGCACCGCCCGGACGCGACTCGCCATCGCCTTCGCCATCACCTCCGTCATCGTGCTCGCGCAAGCGATCGGGAGCGTCGTCACCGGAAGTCTTGCCCTGCTCACGGACACGGCGCACGCCCTCGTCGACGCCTCCGGACTGCTGGTCGCGCTGATCGCGGCGACCATGATGTTGCGCCCGGCCAGCAGCAGCCGAACCTGGGGATTCGCTCGCATCGAGGTACTGGCAGCCTTGGCCCAGGCCACGCTCCTGATCGTGGTCGGCACCTACACCGCCGTCGAGGGTATCTCGCGACTAACCGACCCCCCGGACGTCCCCTCAGGAGAGCTGCTCATCTTCGGTGTGATCGGCCTGGTCGCGAACATCGCCGCGATCCTCATCCTGGCCGGAGGCAAGGACTCGAGCCTCAACATGCGTGCCGCGTTCCTCGAGGTTCTCAATGACGCTCTCGGTTCGCTCGGCGTGATCACGGCCGCGATCGTGATCCAGCTGACCGGATTCCAACAGGCCGATGCACTGGCTGGTTTGTTCATCGCCGCGCTGATCGTGCCTCGGGCGTTCCGCATCATGGCCGAAACACTGCGGATCCTCATGGAGTACACCCCGAAGGGAGTGGATCTCGATCAGGTGCGCGAGCACATCCTCGCTCTCGACCACGTCCAGGACGTCCACGACCTGCACGCCTCAGCGATCGGGAGCAATCTGCCGATCTTCTCGGCTCACGTCGTCGTCGGGGAGGAGTGCTTCGAATCAGCCCACGCACTGCGGATCCTCGAAGAGGTCCATGTCTGCGTCAGGACGCACTTCCCGATCGCGTTCGAGCACGCCACGATCCAACTGGAGAGCCCGTCGGTGCATCGAGGTGAATCCGAACGTCCCTTGCACACTTAGCGCCCACGGATCCGCACTCCTCCTAACCGCAGGCGAGGGCGACAAAACGGCGC
>NZ_JXSP01000139.1:0-10033 GCF_000946635.1 Micrococcus sp. MS-ASIII-49 | reverse complement strand
TCTACAAGGCCGAGCTCATCCACTCCAAGCGGATCTGGGAGTCCGTCGAGGCGGTCGAACTGGCCACCATGGGGTGGGTGCACTGGTGGAACACCGCCCGCCTCCACGAGACCCTCGGCTACCGCACTCCCGCAGAGGTCGAGGCCGCCTACACTCACGATCAGGATTCAGCGCCCGTTGCGTCCTGGCCTCGGAACGAAACCCAGGGCACTTCACCGAACTGGGCGGCCCGGTCATACCCGGCGTTCGGTGAAAATAGTGTCTATGCCCTCTCCCCAGTTGCCCTATCGGATCGTCGAGCTGGCCACCAGCATGTTTGCCCGAGACACGGGATTCAGCGGCCCCGAGCTACATCGCCTGTTCGCTGAACATACGGATGCCCTGGGCCCCTACGCCGGGTGGGGTGGAGGTGGGCCCTCTCGCTGGCAAATCTTCCAGTCCGGCCTGAAGTCCTTGACCGTGCCGGAACAGAAGTCCCTATTGCTAGACCTCTGCAACTACGACGGCGAACCGGCCCATGGGATGCCTGCAGCGGAAAAAGTCGGCACTTTGCGGCAATTACTCCTGGCCGAAGGGACACCAGGCGCGCATGTCGCTGCTGAGAGCCTGGCCAAGCTCACTGACTGGCAGGCGGTGTCCAAGTCCTGGAAAGCTGCGCTAGACAAGGTCACGGCCGACCCGGAAGGGGCGATCACCGCAACCCGTACAACCCTAGAGAGCATCTGCAAGCACATCTGCGATGAACGCAAGGTGCCCTACGACAACGGCTGGGACCTCCCGAAGCTCTACAAGGCAGCTGCAGCTGCGATGCAGATTGCCCCGGACCAGCACACGGAACAGATCATCAAGCAGATACTCAGCGGCGCGGTGACTATGGTCGGCGGCCTGGCCGGCATGCGCAACGCACTCAGTGATGCCCACGGACGCGGCAAGCACGCCGCTGGTCCCGTACCGAGACACGCGAAGCTGGCGGTCAACGCAGGCTTCGCTATCGCAGGATTCCTCATCGACACGCATGTGGAGAAGCCCGCTGCCTGAACAGCCGAGGTCGCCGGATCCTGCCCGGGGAGATACATGAGCTGGCATCCTTCGAGAGTGATTTCACATGATGACCTTCGCAACCTGCCCCTTCCCGACCTGGCGGTGAAGCTGCTTGCTAACCTTGCCGACGACCAAGCCAACTACAACAGCATCCTGGCCGGTCTGAAAAACGCAAGCGGTTTCGGGCAGCCCGGTCCGGCCGACATCGACGCGTTGCTAGCCCGGCTATCGGACGCCTGGGCGTGGTTGGAAGCCCACGCCCTCCTAGGCCCGTCTGTGATGAATCCGCAGGCCGGAAATTGGCAACGCCCCACGGCCCTGGGGCGGGAGATTGCCCGGGATTCTGCCGCTGTGGCCAAGGTTTGGGCAGGAGAACGTCTGTCGGGGGATCTGGACCCTGCCCTCGACTCGGCCCGAACAAACTTCGCCCTCGGAGACTACGAGACGGCTGCCTTCGCTGCGATGAAAAGTGTGGAGGTGGAGGTCCGACGCGTTGCAGGCCTGACTAATGATTTGCTCGGGGTAAACCTGATGCGTAAGGCTTTTAGCCCCAAGGACGGAGTCCTTCGCGACCCTGACGCAGAGGGAGGCGAGCAGCAGGCCACCGCCGATCTCTTCGCCGGGGCTATCGGCACGTTTAAGAATCCCGCCAGTCATCGCACTGTCTCATTTGACGACCCATCGGAAGCTGCGGAGGTTATTCAGCTCGCTGACTTACTCCTGCGCATGGTCCGTACTGCCGAGCGCCGGATCAATCCGTGACCCGTGAATCCGAAGGAAATTTCTGACCTCTCGCCATGACGGTCAAATCCGATCCATCTACCATTCGTGATACATGTGGCAGTCGCTATAGGGCAACGCGCCGTAATGAGGTGTACAGCGTCTGCCGGCTCACCCCGAAGGTGCGCGCCACCTCAGCCTTCGGGATCCCCATCTCGATCATCACCCGAGCCTGCTCCACGTCGGGGTCCGAGAGCTTCGGGGCCTGCACGTACTTGCCTCTCGCCTTGGCCAGGGCGATGCCCTCGGCCTGGCGCTCCTTGATCCGCCGGCGCTCGAACTCAGCGAACGCCGCCAGGATCCCCAGCATGAGCCCATCCACTGGGGAGGTGCCGGACTTGTCCACGGTGATCCGCTCGGACACGAACTGCACCGCACACCCCTTGTCCGTGAGCTCGTCCACGATCGCGTACAGATCCCGGGTGTCCCGGCCCAGCCGGTCCATCGAGGCGACCTTCACCAGATCCCCCTCCCGCACGTACCGCATCAGCTCAGCCAGACCCGCGCGCTTGGCCCTTGAGCTGCCGGAGATCTTGTCCTGGAAGATGCGGTCGCACTCCCCCACCGCCTCCAGCTGCCGGTCCAGGTTCTGCTCGGCCGAGCTCACCCGCACATAAGCCACCGTCTGTCCAACCACGTCTTAGACCCTCCGACACTTCTGTCTAACGACCCGGTTTGGGACCGCCTCTGACGTGATGGTCTCGTGGGCGGGCGGGGTGTGTAAAGGGGTATACCCAGTGCGACAGAAGTGTCGCAAAAGTGCTCTTTCGAGCCCTACTGGGAACCGTAAGTGATTGTCCAGCAACTGTCCTGCTGGGGTGCCCTTGTCCGGTACCCGCCTGCTGACGCTTCTCTACGCGGGTTGGAGGGGGCCGGCGATGAGTGACCCGGATCGGTAGTCGCCGGTGCGTGCGTGTCCGATGAGTTCTGACCGCTTTCTCCTGCGCAGGCGCGTCTGGTTGACGCCGGTGACCTTCCTCTGGGTGGTGAGGTAGGCGGAGGCGACGATGTCGGCAGCCTTCGCGGCATGCTCGCTCAAGAGGCTGGTGGCGCTCCGCAGAGGGCTCAGCCCGGTGCGAGGGGACTGTTCGGTCGCTGAAGTGAGCGCCAGTTCGTCGTACCGGATGCTCCAGAAGACGGTGCCGTCTTCGACGAGATCGGCCAGTTTGGCGACGAACCAGGACTCGCCGATGGCCGCGGTGAGGGTCAGACCGTCCTCCAGCGCGAAGCGCGCAGTAGGCCCCACGTCCCTCAACCGGGTCTTCCCGGAGATGGCCCAGACGGAGGGTCTGCGGTATCGGACGTTCTTCCTCGACCCCCGCAGCTCATGTAGTTCTCGACGAACGGTGGAGTCGGCACCGTCGGCACCCACGACTCGTGAGGCCGTGATGTTGGGCCTGCCATCGATGGTGAGCCGGAGCCCGCCCGGGGTGTTCTTGATGGCGGTGACGTGGTGGCCGTTACGGACGTCGATTCCCTGGTAGTACGCCGTGCGCTCGAGCAGGCGGTGCAGGTTCTCTCGGGGCATGATCCGAGATCCCGCAAGAGCAGGAGCCCTGAAGAGCTCTGGAATACCTCTGGTCCCGCTGTCGAGCACGGGCTTGGTGAAGGGCACGCTCTCGCGGAGGACGACTCCCTCCATCCCGATCCCGTCGAGCGTGGGGAGGTCGGTCTGGGTGAAGACGATGGTGCGAGGGTCTGTCGTGCTGTGATCCTCCTTCTCCAGGACGGTGACGGTGTGCCCGGCTTCGGTCAGAGAGAGGGAGTGGATGAGGCCGGTGATGCCTCCGCCGACGATGAGGTGGGAGGCAGGCCTCGTCCACGGGAGCCAGGACAGCAGGTTTTTCCAAGCCATGGCGGGTTCCTTTCTGATGTTCGGGCGCTGCTCCTCGGGAGGGCGGGCGGTCTTCAGTGCGCTTGCGAGGTGAGGGTGTGATGGCGGGGCACCAGGACCGTGACCGCGATGGCGACGGCGGTCATGACGATGAAGCCGACAAGGCCGGTCTGGGACAGGGCGGTGGTGAAGGCATCGTTGGCCAGCGGCATGAGCTCGGCGGACCCGGTGGAGGAGGCGACGCTTGCAGCGCCGCTGATCGATTCCCGAACAGCGTCCGCCTGGGCATCGGTCAGTCCCAGTGCGCTGATGTCACGCGGGGACAATCCCGAGTTGTAGACGGCGCTGGCGACGCTGCCCAGGATCGCCACACCAAGGACGGCTCCAAGCTCATAGCTGGTCTCTTCCAGCGCTGCGGCGTTGCCGGCCTTGTCCTGCGGCGCGCCAGACATGATCAGTGCCGACCCCACGGCAAGCGAACTGCCTCCGGTGCCGAGCAGGACCAAGGCGATAGCCATCGACGTGTAGGTCAGCGGCTGCGGGGCGAGGTAGATGGCCAGGAAGCCCAGGCCAGCGATGGCGAGGCCACCGCCGAGCACGGCGCGGGGTCCGACGAGGGCGGCCAGTCGTGGCGCGAGCGGGGAGGCGATGCCCACGGCGAACACCGCGGGGAGCATGGCCAAGCCAGCCTGCAACGGAGAGACTCCGAGGACGACCTGCAACCACTGTGCCGACAGCAGCAGCAGCGCAGACATCGCGAACATGAAGGACAGCGCGGCGAGGATGCCGGCAGTGAACGTCGAGCTGCGGAACAGCCGCAACTCAAGCATCGGGTTGGGCCGACGCAGGCACCTGCGGACGAACCACGCCAGCGCCGCGGCCCCGACCAGGAAGGAGACCCACGACACCGGGTCGGTCAGGCCCTCCTTCGCGATGTGCTTGATCGACCAGACCAGCGCCACCATCCCACCGACAATCGCGATGGTCCCGGCCGTGTCCCAGCTGGGCGGGACGGCCGCCCTGTACTCGGGCAGCAGGAAGAGCCCGGCGATCACCGCGATCACCATCAGGGGCACGTTGATCAAGAACGCAGCGTGCCAGGTGCTGTACTCCAGCAGCAGCCCGCCGACGACTGGCCCGATGGCCATGCCGACCGAGGACACAGCGGCCCAGATGCCGAGCGCGGTGGCCCTCTCGCGCGGATCGGTGAAGATGACACGGATCATCGACAGTGTCGTCGGCATGATCATCGCGCCCCCGATCCCGAGGAGCGAACGGATCGCGATGAGGGTTCCCGCATCCTGCGCGAACAGCACCAGCAGTGAGGCAAGGGCGAACACCGCAAACCCGCCGAGAAGGATTCGTTTGCGACCAAAACGATCAGCGATCGCGCTCACGGGCACCAACAGTCCGGCGAGGACCAGGGAGTAGATGTCCACGATCCACAGCTGCTGCGCGGACGTCGCCTCGAGATCCGCTGTGATGTGGGGGAGGGCGACGTTCAGGATCGTCATGTCGATGCTGATGACGACGAGGCTGGCGCTGAGAACCGCCAGCGCTGCCCAGCGTCGCGTCTTGCTCAACGGTGATGTCTTCGGGGTCAGGTCTGTGCTCACGCCGACTCGCTTTCAGGACGGAGCAGCGCGACGAACGCGCGCTCGAGGGTGTTCAGGTCGATCGGTGTGCCCGTCAGCGTCGTGTGCATGCTGGCACCGTCGATGAAGACGACGATGGCGCGGGCGGTGGCGGGGTCGGTCCAGCCCGAGGCGAGCTCGACGAAACCGTCAACCCATCGCAGAGCGATGTGTCGCAGATCTTCATGCTGGGAAGCAGCGCTATAGAGGGCCGCGTCTGCCCGCACCTGCGCGGTGTCCGTGAGGTAGTCGTGCAGCAGCCGGGCGAGGACTCGAGGGTCGCCGTCGGCGGCGGCGACCTGCTCAGCAAGGTCGGTGAGCTCGACGGTCACCTCCTCCGCAAGCTGGCACACCGCGGCTTCCCGCAGGTCGTGCAGCGAGCTGAAGTAGTAGGTAGTAGCTCCCAGAGGAACACCGGCGCGCTGCGCCACCGCGCGATGCGAAAGGGTCGACCCTTCCAAGAGCATCTCCGTCGCCGCCCGCACGATCTCCTGCCGTCTCCGCTCAGGATCCCTCTTCCGCCGTGTAGGCGATGCACCCTCGGCACCCATCTGATCCTCACTTTCCTCGTCTTGACGCCAGTACTGTACCAGCGTACTAGTACTGGTGTACAGTAGCTGTATACGTACCGAGCAGGAGGAGATCTATGGGCCCCGCAAGCGCAACGGGACGACGTGCACTGGTCGTCGGCGGAGGAATCGCCGGCAGCGCCACAGCATGGTGGCTGCATCACACCGGCTGGCAGGTGACGCTGATCGATGCGAACGAGTCAGCACCGAGCGGCGGCTACGTCCTCGACCTCGACGCGGTCGCGCAGAAGATCCTCCGGCGGATGGGTGTCAGCGACGTCATCGACAGCGTGAGCACACCCAGTCCGGCAACGACCTTCCGGCTGACCAAGGGGGCCCGTCCATTGCAGATGACCTTCGCCGGCGGCTCCTCCCGCTTGGCGCATCGCGCCCAGCTGATCGAGAAGCTGCTGGCACATGTGCCCCCAGGAGTGGAGACGCGGCTCGGCTGTCGGCTGTCGTCCCTGGAACACCGATCCGATGACGTCGTGGCACGGTTCGACGACGAGACCAGCGGCACCTTCGATCTCGTCGTCGGCGCCGATGGGGTGAACTCCACGGTGCGCAGCCTCGTCTTCTCACCCCGTGAGGCCAGCCTCTATCGCAACGGCCTCTCCCACGTCTGGGCAACGGTGGATCACACCATGGAGGGCCCGAACGCTGTAGTCGTCGGACGCCATCGGACGGTCGTGTTCACCTACCCGCTTCCCGCGGTCGGTGCGACGCAGATCGTGGCCGCGCTCCCGTCCCCGGAGGCCCCCCGGAACGATCCGCGTGCACCGGCTGCGGCTGTCGCGCGGGCGCTGCGCAGCATCGGCGGCGAGCTGGACCCGATCGCCACCGCAATGCTCGAGACGAGCGACGTGCTGCTGACTCGCTTCACTCAGGTCCGCACCACCCACTGGTCAACTCGCAGAGTCGTCCTCGTCGGAGACGCGGCGCACTGCATCGATCCCCTCTCCGGCCTCGGCGCCCACGGAGCCCTGCTCGGCGCCGTGACGTTGGCCCAGAAGCTCCGCGAGCACGGACCGGACGATCCGGCTGCCTTCGCTGAGTACGAGCAGACGGTGCGCCCCTTCGTCGAGAGCCGCCAAGAGGTCACCGCGCGAGCCGTGGAGTACATCACCCACCCCACGCTCCGAGATCGCTCCACCAATGCGCTGGGATCCGTCGCTGCAGGTCTTCGCGCGGCCCCTGCGCTACTCACGACCGGCGGGCGGGAACGCCTCGCCGGTATCGCCGCCTTCGGCTAACTCTCGCCCGCTACGGAGGTTCGCGGCGGCAAGCTCCTCTATGCCGACCCTTTTGGGTATACCCAGTTTGACAGCCGAACAGTTCATCACTGCCCTCATCCTTCACAAAATCCGAGACAGCCTCTCAGGGCGTCGGGTCGGCTTGTCCCGTAACCGGATGGGCCCGCTCCCAGGCCGCCGGAGGAGATTCGGAAGCGATGCACGCCACCGACTGCGACCCGCTACCAAGGCCTCAGCTCGCGCCCGAAGTTCACCCCCGCCATAGGTCAAGCGTGTGCCAGTCTTCCGGAACACCCATCGATTGGACTGAGAGGGCATGCGATGTGGGGAAGGTGCGGAACAGCTCGGCCAGGCGCGGCGCCCAGGACCGCTCCGCCTCGATGGGCCGCAGCATGTAGGCGATGATCGCCAAGGCGTTGTAGGTGCCGAAGTCCCCTTTGGGGGCGGCGGGTTCCCGCAGATGGTCGAGGAGGGGCACCATGCCTGCCGCCGGCCGGGACGGGGCGTTCTGGAGCTTGCGGTTGAAGAGCCGAGCATGATGCGCGGCCACGTTGCGCACGTAGTTCAAGCTGGCCAGCCAACTGCCCATCATCTTCTTCTGGGGGATCCCAAAGGCCGTGGCGACTTCCTCAGCATCCTTCTGAAGCATGCCCTGGTAGAGGTTCGACAGGTGTCCCAGCTCCAGCAGCTCGGTTAACGCCCAGACCGGCATGTGGTCGTCGTACTTCTGCCGGAAGTGGGCGACGAACTGTTCGTCCGAGCCGTCCCGGCGTTGCTTGACCCGCTCCAGCCACAACACCTGCTTGCTGGGGCGTGGGTCACGACTGTCAGTGTTCGCCCGCGTGAACGAGTCGTCGAAGCAGGTGGGGTTCTCGTGCGCGAACGGTGAGGTCCGCCCCAACACGTAGCCGATGCGCATACGCACTGCTACCTCGATGCGCTCCACACCCTCCATAACCAGCATGCGCAGTTGCCGATCGAAGTCGATGATCTCCTCGGCATGATGCAGGGCTGTGCCCGGTTGGTACCTATTCAGCACCCGGATCTTGGTGTGCCCTTGGTCATCGACCTGCTTCTCGGACTCCAGGAACGGGTACAGGTAGCCGGTTACTCGGTAGTAGCCCACGGACTCGAGCAGTCGGAGAGCCCGCGCCAGGTCATCGACCTCCAGACCGCGCTGGACTAGCCGCTCTACCTGCGCCTCGAGAGGCAACCACTTCTTCGTGTACTCCACGCGTCTCTCCCACACAAAGAAAATCAGCCCGCGCCTTGCGGCAACGGGCTGATCATGATGCTTGAGACTCTAGCACGGGCAAGAGCCTGGGTCCTAGATGTGCTACCCGGGCACGTGTTGCGTTCGAGCGCACGCGAAGCCCTAGCCTCGCGGACATGAACCCAGAGCTGGAGCAAGCCCTGCGCCTGGCCACGGACCCTCCCGGTGGCGTCTCCCTGGAAGCATTGGAAGATCTCGTCCGGGATGATCCGACGACCTGGTGGGACATCTCCGAGGCCGCCACTCACCTCAACATCACCGCCCACACGCTGCGCTACTACGAACGCATCGGCATGGTGAGCGTCCCCCGAGACGATGCCGGGCACCGTCGCTATGACTCGCCGGCCATCCGCCGCCTGGTCTTCATCACCCGCATGCGCACGGCAGGACTGCCCATCGCCGATCTCCAGCACTACCTGGCCCTGGTCGACGCCGGCCCGCGGACCATACCCCAGCGGCTGGACCTCATGCTCGAACACCGCGACACGCTGCGCCGCCAGATCAGCCAGCTCCAACTCGCCCTGGCCGCCACCGAGTACAAGATCGCCACCTACCAGGAAGGCCCGACCCCATGACCACTCTGCGCACCTTCACCACATCCCCGGTCGGGTTCGGGTGCATGGCACTGAGCCCTATCTACGGCGGTACCACCGACGACCAAGCCCGTCGAACCCTCAACGAATCGATCGACGCTGGCATCACCCTGCTCGACACTGCCGACGTCTACGGCAAGCCCCGCGACGGGGTCAGTGGCCCAGCCGGGACGAACGAAGAAATGCTGGCCCCCCTGCTGGCCCAGCGCCGCCCGGAGGTGCAACTGGCAACGAAGTTCGGTATCACCGGCATCGCTCTCGGCGAGGATCACCGGGGCCAGAAGTCCACCGACGGGCGGCCTGAGTACGCCCTGAAGGCCTGCGACGCATCCCTGCAACGTCTGGGCATCGAGACGATTGACCTGTACTACCTGCACCGGCCCGACCCGGAGGTGCCCATCGAGGAGAGCGTGGGCGCGATGGCGCAGCTCGTCCAGCAGGGCAAGGTGCGCCACATCGGCTTGTCTGAAGTGACCGCGGATGAACTGCGTCGAGCACATGCCACAGCCCCCATTACGGCCGTCCAGTCCGAATGGAGCCTGTGGTCCCGCGACGTCGAGACCCACGTCATCCCCGCCTGCGCCGAACTCGGAATCGGGTTCGTGCCCTACAGCCCCCTAGGACGTGGTTTCCTCACGGGCACGCTCACCCGAGAGCAGATCGCCACGGATTTCCGCGGACGTACCGCACGCATGGGGGCCGGCTGGGACGCCAACCAGCAAGCCCTTGCGATGGTGAGCGACGTCGCAGCCCAGATCGGCGGGTCCAACGCTCAAGTCGCCCTGGCCTGGCTGCTCCATAAGGCAGAGCACCTTCACGTCGCCTGCGTGCCCATCCCGGGCTCACGTGAATCCGCACGAATGATCGAGAACCTCGGCTGCATGGAACTCCAGATCCCCTCACACCTGATGGACCGTCTCGACCAGGTCGCGCAGACCATCCACGGAGACCGCAACATCTCCGACGACCCCCGCTGGATCAGCTCCGGCCGCGAGTAATCCCAGACCAACGCCCCTCTCCCAAGTAGGGGATCAGGTCAAGTCCCTGGAAGTGGTG